>CAYFXP010000281.1:0-6444 GCA_964346935.1 uncultured Syntrophobacterales bacterium | reverse complement strand
GCTTTATAATTTGCTTTATTGGTCTGTCTCTATATAAGTTCCTGCCACCGGAAAATAAAATTAAATCAAAGCCCTTTTCATATGCAACGTCCTGGACTCCTGTAACCATTTCAACGAGTGTGTAATTACGAAATATGGGCAGTACAAATGGAGTATATAGCCCAATGGAATTCGTTTTACCTGATGCAAGCCTTTTGGCAGTCAGATTTGGATTGTAGTCCAACTTTTTTATTGCCTCGAGAACACGCTTTCTCGTCCTCTGACTCACTCGTGAGCCTTCGACATGGTTTATCACCAGTGATACAGTGGTATGAGATACCCCGGCAGCTTTAGCCACTTCCTTGAGCGTCATATCCTTAGACCCCGAGTTATTTGGCACAAAGAGTGCTTTAAGGAGGCCTGAATTAGTTTAGCGTTAAATTAAATACCACTATCGTAACCCTTTGTCAAACCAAAAAAACACTCGCCCGAGCATTCAAATCCACTTCGAGGACGATTCGAGCTCCCAGGTTACGCCCTTCCTTTTCCCGCTGCCTGGGAGGATGGTATAATGGTAAAGGCAAAGTCGAGGAATGGAGGTATTTTGCAATGGGAAAGCCTAAGATTGTTATAGTGGGAGGCGTTGCTGGAGGTGCTTCCGCTGCGGCAAAGGCCCGCAGGTGTTCTGAAGACGCCGAGATCATCATGTATGAGAAGGGCCCGGAAATCGCGTATGCCAACTGTGGCCTTCCCTACTACCTGTCGGGCGTGATTGATGATCGAACCAATCTCCTCATTGTTACGGAGGAACTGTTTCGAGAACGATTTCGGGTTGATGTCCGGACCAACAGGGAGGTCATCGGTATCGACCGGGCACGGAAAGCGGCGATAGTTCGATGTGTAGAGACAGGAGGTATAGAGGAGGAATCTTACGATCGTCTCATCATCTCTCCCGGCTCTACCCCCGTAATCCCTCCCCTCCCAGGGGTTGACCTTCCCTTCGTCTTTACCTTCAAGACCATCGAGGATATGGATCGCGTTTACCAATACTTGGAGGAAAGACATCCTCAGGAAGCGGTCATCGTTGGGGGCGGCCTCATCGGCATGGAAGTCATGGAAAACTTTGGGCTCAAGGGCTTGAAGGTCTCCATCGTGGAGAAACTGGATCAGATCCTCCCCTTCCTGGATTGGGATATGGCGGAGCTCGTCCGCCAGCACGCCGAAGAGAGGGGCGTGAAATTTTACCTCTCCCAGGGATTGAAAGCCATTAAAAGTCGAAAGGGCTTAGGTCTCGTGCACACGGAGACGGGCCAAACCGTGAAGGCCGATCTCGTAATCCTCTCCTTGGGCATCAGGCCCGATGTGGCCCTGGCCAAGGACGCAGGGCTGGAAATCGGGGAGACGGGGGGAATCAAGGTCAACGAGTTCATGCAGACCAGCGATCCCGACATCTTTGCAGCGGGTGACTGTGTGGAATCCATTCACCGGGTAACGGGAAAACCGGTTTTGACACCCATGGGATCTGCCGCCAATAAACAGGGAAGAGCTGCTGGAGCCAACGCCCTGGGGAGGAGGATCGCAGTCAAGGGCTTCGTGGGGGCGGTGATCCTCAAGGTCTTCGACCTGACCATTGCCAAGACAGGACTCTCGGAAGCGGAGGCCGGGCGTGCTGGTTTCGATCCCCTCGTAACATTCATCCATCCGGGGCATATTGCAGGGTACTATCCCGGCTCAAAACCCCTTCACATGAAGACCATCACCGACAAGACATCGGGCCGGCTGCTTGGAGGCCAGATCATCGGGGAAGAGGGGGTGGACAAAAGGATCGATGTTCTGGCAACGGCGATATACCATGAAATGGACTTACAAGAGCTTCTTCAACTGGATCTGGCCTACGCACCTCCCTATTCCGCTGCCCGTGATCCCGTGGTCATCGCCGGGGCCCTTGGGCAGAATTTCTTCGAGGGGGACTGGGTCCCCGTTACTTCCATGGAACTGAAGGAAAAAATCGAAAGGCGCGAGGACCTGAACCTCATCGATGTGCGATCAAGGGAGGAATGTGTGCAAGAGGGAATGATTCCTGGGGCCATTCACATTCCCCTGGATGAACTGCGGGATCAGATCGACCAGCTCGATACGCATAGGGAAACCGTTGTCTACTGTAGGACGGGCCTTCGCTCCTATCTCGCAACGCGTATCTTGATGCAGAAGGGATTTACTCACGTGAAGAACTTGACCGGGGGAACCATGAGCTGGGTTTACCCCACGCAGAAGGATATGAGATAAGGTGCCTCCCCCTGCTGAGGAAATAGTTGCACAACTTCTTCATAGATGGTATTTTCCAGCCATCGTCTGATTGAAGAAGGAAAGGAGCAAGGGGATGTCCAAACTAGTGCCACCACATGGGGGTAAATTGGTCCAAGGGTTGCTCAAGGGCCGAGAGTTGGCCGAGGCCAGGCAGAGGGCAACGGAGTTGCCCAAGGTGCAGATGACATCCAGGGAGACATCGGACCTGATCATGATCGGCATAGGGGCATTTAGCCCGGTAAGGGGCTTTATGGGGAGCGAGGACTGGAAGGCGATCTGTGAAGAACTCACATTGAGAGACGGCACATTCTGGCCTATTCCGGCCACGCTTTCAGTATCCAAGGGTGAGGCTTCTGGATTGAGAGAAGGCGACGAGGTGGCCCTGGTTGATGAAGAAAGTGGTACCTTGATGGGCTCCATGGGGATAGAGGAGAAATACATCATCGACAAGCCCTATGAGTGCAAGCAGATCTTCAGAACCGATGACCAAAAGCACCCGGGAGTGGCCAAGGTGATGGCGCAGGGAGAGTTCAATATCGCGGGTCCCGTGAAGGTCTTCAGCGAGCTCGACTATCCGGACCGATTCCCCGACCTCTACGCACGGCCTGAGGAAACGCGGGCCATATTCGAGGAACGAGGCTGGCGGACCATCACGGCCCTTCAACTGCGCAATCCAATGCATCGATCTCATGAGTATCTCGCCAAGATCGCCCTTGAGGTTTCCGATGGCCTCTTTATCCACCAGTTGGTGGGAAAACTGAAGGAGGGAGATATCCCGGCCGATGTTCGTGTGCGTTGCGTGCAGGCAGTGGTCGATCACTATTTCCCCAACGAGAGGATCGTGACCACGGTTTACCCGATGGAGATGAGATATGCCGGCCCACGAGAAGCCCTGCTTCATGCCGTTTTTCGGCAGAACTACGGAGCAAGCCACATGATCGTCGGTCGGGATCATGCAGGCGTGGGGGATTACTACGGCCCCTTTGACGCGCAGAGGATATTCCATGAGATTCCAGAGGACGCCCTGGCAATAAAAATGCTCCCGATAGACTGGACGTTCTATTGCCATCGGTGTGAGGAAATGGCATCGCTCAAGACATGTCCCCACGACAGGGAAGATCATCTCATACTGAGCGGGACTCTCCTGCGCAAGATGCTCACCGACGGGGATCCCGTTCCGGAGGAGTTCAGTCGCCCCGAAGTCTTGGCTATCCTCAGGGAGTACTATTCGGGCCTGAAGGAAAAGGCCGAGATCGAGCTCCACCGCCATGCGAAGGGAGAGCCTGACCGTCATGATTAGTCCGGTGGTGTTATTTCTCTTGGGGTTCATAATCGGCGTTTTGACGGGATTCTTTGGCGTAGGTGGCGGCTTCTTGGTCACACCCGCCCTCAATATTTTCGGCCTTCACATGGTCCACGCTATCGGGACGGGGTTTTTCGTCATCATGGGAAATACCCTCATCGGGGCTGTAAGACACCGGAGGCTCGGCAACGTCGATCTTAAGCTGGGCACCATTCTCGGTTTATGCAGCGTCGGAGGAGTGGAGTTTGGTAAAAGACTGGTGTTCCACCTGGAAAAGTTACACCTCGTTGGGACGTACGTGAGGGTGACCTACATAATCCTGCTGGCCTTGATCTCCATGTGGATGCTCAGGGAATACTATCATCACTGGAAAAGACGGCGCTATGAGGGGCCGGGTGAAAATATCGAATCGAGGGAGAGCACGGATACCGCGGCACGCCATATCTATCGGATAGAGCTTCCTCCAAGCATTTCACTTCCTCGTTCCGAAGTAGCGGCCGTCTCAATTTGGGTGGTCGTCGTCTGCGGCCTCCTTATCGGCTTCCTTTCAGGGTTCATGGGGATCGGTGGTGGACTCATCGGCCTTCCGCTACTGATTTACGTGATGGGAGTTCCGACCATTATTGCCGTCGGAACCTCTCTGGTGACCGTATTTCTCACATCATGTTACGGAACCGCTGTTTACGCTCTCACGGGAAACGTCCAGTGGATGGCGGGCTTGATAATCCTTGCCGGGGCAATAATCGGAGTGCACTGTGGAGTTTATGCGACCGAATATGTGACGGGGATGAAGATCAAAATCCTGTTCGCCCTGCTGCTGTTCGTTGTTGCGGGCTCCGTTCTTCTGAAGCAGATCAACATGGTAACTACCAGCATGTACCTTGTCGTCGGCTCGGCCTGCGCCCTATCCCTGGTCATTTTGCTTCCCCTGGGGAAAAAAATTTGGGCTCGGTATTAAACTGTCCTCCATCGGCATGAAGTGAATGGAGGCCGGGTTTCGACCTGGGAAAATGAGAGGAGGGTGATTATGGAGAAGAGGACCAATGAGGAGCTGATGGCACTGCGGGAGGAGCACATCCCCCGCGCGCCTTTTAATGTGACGCCGATCTTTGTGAAGAGGGCAAAGGGAGCCATGGTCGAGGATGTTGAGGGGAAGGAATATATCGACTTTGCGCGTGGAATCGCCGTTGAAAATGTTGGACACTGTGCCGAGCACGTGGTATCCGCCATAAAGGAACAGGCGGAGCAGTTTATTCACACCTGCTTTCATGTGGTCATGTACGAGCCCTACGTCGAGCTTGCAAAGAAATTGAACGAGATCACCCCGGGGGATTTCCCCAAAAAGACCTTCTTTGTCAACAGTGGGGCTGAGGCCGTGGAGAACGGGGTGAAGATCGCCCGATATGTGACGAAGCGGCCCGCCATTATTGCCTTTCAGAACGCCTTTCATGGGCGCACCTATATGGCCATGACCCTCACAAGTCAGATCAAACCATATAAGTGGGGCTTTGGCCCGTTCTGCCCCGAGGTTTACCGGATGCCCTATGCCTACTGTTACCGATGTCCTTTTAGCCTGGAATTTCCATCCTGCCAAATCCACTGTGCTGATTATCTGGAAGACTTCTTCATCAATACCGTTGCGGCAGACGCGGTGGCTGCTCTCATCGCCGAACCGGTCCAGGGCGAAGGAGGGTTTGTCGCGCCGCCTCATGGGTACTTCAAGAAGATCAAGTCCATCTGTGAGAAATACGGAATCCTTTTCATCATGGATGAGATTCAAACCGGGATGGGACGAACGGGGAAACTCTTCGCTGCAGAACATTTCGATGTTATCCCGGATATCATGCTCACCGGGAAATCCATCGCCGGAGGGCTCCCCCTGGCCGGAATTACCGGAAAAGCGGAGATCGTGGACATGCCCCATGTCGGGGGCTTGGGCGGGACCTTCGGGGGTAACCCCATTGCCTGCAGGGCAGGCCTGGCGGTTTTGGATTTGCTTCAGGCTGAGATGTTGGAAAAAGCAACACAGCTGGGAGAGAAGGTTCGAGCCCGGTTTCTCGATCTACAGGAAGAGCATGAAATCATTGGAGATGTTCGGGGATTGGGACCCATGGTTGGGATAGAGCTGGTGAGAGACCGAGGGAGCAAGGAGCCGGCCGCAGATGAGACAAAGGAACTCGTGAAGCGCTGTTACGAGAATGGGCTCGTAATCCTTTCATGCGGGGTCTACCACAATGTTATCCGAATCCTCATGCCCTTGGTGATCACGAATGATGAGCTGGAGCGTGGGCTTTCCATTCTGGAGGAGAACATCAAGAAGGTCTAGGATAGGGGGGAATTGATACCAATTAAGCGGAGATGAGGAAGACATCCTGAATCCTACATCGCTTTGTAAATCATAAAAGCCCCTAAAAAACCGATAAGAATTAAGACGATCCTTTTGTACCACTGCTCCTCTATCATCCCATAGAAATAGGAGCCAACGTACGTTCCCAAAACCATCGCGGGCACGGAAATTCCAAACAATCGAGCGACAAACGCCGTCGTAATACCGCTAATGGCATGGCCAAAAATAACCATCATGCCGGCGATTGCAAAAAACGCCTGAAGCGTTACCTTTATCTTGTCCTTGCGCCATGACTGAAGCGAGGTATAGACAATCACCGGCGGACCGGACGCGCCGAGCGCACCCCCGAGACACCCAGCGAGAAAACCAAAAACACAGCCCCATGTCTCTTCTATCCCACTCCACAAGGTCCGAAAGAACAGGCTGTACAGGGAGTAGCAAATCAGGATAATACCCAGGGTGTGCTGGATCATATCCCTGTCGAGCTTCTTGAGAAACAATACGCCAA
>CAYFXP010000280.1:0-6930 GCA_964346935.1 uncultured Syntrophobacterales bacterium | reverse complement strand
TATCAGCTCCCAAAACGGCTATTTGAGAGGAATAAGCCCCTCATCCAAGATTATTCTTACGGCCATTTGGGCGGCCTTTCCCACCACTTCCGGACACTTATCACGGTGAGCGCCGGCCTCTTCGAATTTCTGAAATTCCTCCTGATCCCTGAGGTAATACGGGCGCCCAAATATTTTCGTTTGGATGTCGCGGCAGATGATTGTTCCGAATTCACCGAGGAACTGGTCCGCTAATTTCTTGGCAAGATCGAAGGACCTGAACCGAATTCGTTCGGGGTCGTCGAAACGTGAGCGCTCACGCCCCAAGAGTTGGCTGAGGACCATGACTCCTCCGGCGTAGGCTCCGCAGTCTCCCATCCCGGTCAGGCCCCCCCCACCTGCCAGTCCAGTGGCCGACTTAAACACGCTGTCATCTCTGATTTCCACCGTGTCCTGTATGGCCGCGATAACACACTGGGAGCATCCTCTGTATGTTTTCTCGTATTCAAATCCAAGCTCGTAGGCCTTTTCCAGAAGCTCTTGTTTTCTGCCTTCTTCCATAGTTCCTCCCTTATCCTTATCTGAAGAATAGGACGGGTAGTATCCAATTAATCCATGAACATGCCCCCGTTAACATCCAGTATCTCCCCAGTGATGTGCTTTGCCGCGTCGGAGAGCAGGAATAGCGCTGCGTCCGCAATATCCCCGGTATCCGCAAGCCTTCCCAGCGGACACATTTTTATCAAATCCTCCCTCTGCTGGGGGGAGAAAAGCTGGGCCATAGCCGTATCTACCGGGCCGGGTGCGATGGCATTTACCGTTATTCCGAAGGGCGCTAGTACTTTTGCGAACATTTTGGTAAGGCATATAACACCGGCTTTTGAAACGGAGTAGTGAGCTCCCGCGGCAACTCCCCCGATCTTTCCCGCGACGGATGCTATGTTGACTATTTTTCCCCGCCTTTGTTCTTTCATGAAAGGACTAACGGCCTGGGAACAGAAGAAAACCCCCCCCAGGTTCACGCCGAGAACCTCATTCCATTCCTCCTCTGAAACATCCTCGATCTTGGTCGGATACATGATTCCCGCGTTATTAACGAGGATGTCGATTTGCCCGAAGTCCCTCATGGTGGATTCCATCAGGTCGTTAATATCCCCCCTTTTCTTAACATCGGTATGGACGGAGGAGACCTTGGTTTTGAAGGAACTCTCTATCTCCTTGGCAGTTTCCCGTGCCATATCGAAATCGATATCGCATATCACCACCGACGCTCCTTCCGCCGCGAGGCGACGCGCGGTCTCTTTCCCTATCCCTCGCCCGCTCCCAGTGACAATCGCCACTCTGTCTTTGAACCTCATCGATATCACCTCCAAAAGATATAGTCCTTTTTGAGCGTCTCTCGAAATTTTTTTTCGCCCATTCTAAAGCAAACCCAGCCTTTCAATATTCTGTTCCGCAATCTGCCGTATTTTTGCCACCTCCTTTCTTCCCTCCTCGCTCCCCATGAGATGCTTGAAGCGACCCTGGGCCGTCAGGTATTCCTCAACTGGGACTTTTTCCCCTATCCTGTGGACGGAGGTGACCTCCCCCACCTCCATTTCAAACAGCGGGGCGAGGCCTGTATTTACCGCCAATCGGCCTATCTCGATGGTCTTTTCAGGGGGAAAGCCCCATCCAGTACAGCAGGGCGTATGGACCTGGATAAAGGAGGGCCCTGCCATGGTCAGTGCCTTTTTGACCTTTTCGTAAAGGTCTTTGGGATAGGATACGGAGGCAGTGGCCACGTAGTCGATATCATGAGCCATGGCAATGGCCGGCATGTTCTTCTTGGGCCGGTCCTTGCCCCATGACTGGCGGCCGGCTGGCTGGGTCGTTGTGCTGGCAAAAAGAGGCGTGGAGCTGCACCGTTGGACGCCCGTGTTCATATAGGCCTCATTGTCATAGCAGATGTAGGGAATAGGGTGGCCTCGCTCAAACATGCCCGAAAGGGCGCCCATGCCGATATCGAAGGTGGCCCCATCCCCCCCTATTACCACCACCCTGATATCCGACCGACCCTTGTAACTGAGGGCGGCCTCGATGCCCGAGGCCACGGCGGCACCGTTCTCGAAGAGGGGATGAATCCAGGGGACCCTCCACGGGGAAAACATATAAGGTGACGTAAAGGTCTCGAGGCACCCCGTGGGGGATACGATGATGACGTTGGTGCCTGTGGCCTTCAAAATCCACCGTGTCGCAATGGCCTCACCACAGCCTGGACACCCCCGGTGACCAGGGGCGAAGAGTTCCCCTTCGTCTTGCCTGAGATTCATGTTTTTCTCCTACAGAATTGAACGATTCAAATCAACCCATTGGCTGCCCCGCACGATTCGGCGGGATTTCGTAACTTCCATGGTCTCGGCCGTAATCCTCTGGATAGTTTCCATCGTCACTTCCCTGCCGGCAAGGCCGGTGATGAAGCTGAAGATGTGAGGCCTTTCCAGATTTGACAGGGCGGCCTTCACATCCAAGGACAACGGTCCTTCGCTTCCTATGGAAAACCCTCGATCCAAGACGGCAACGGCATGCGCGCTCCGGCAGTTTTCCAGGATAGCCTCAGCGGGAAAAGGGCGGTAACAGCGGACCTTGATGAGCCCGACGGGGATCCCGGCGGACCTCATGGCATCAACGGCCTCTTTTATCGTGCCCACTATCGATCCCATGCCTATGAGGATTACATCCGCCTTTTCGGTCTCGTAGGCCTCGATGAGACCCGCGCCGGGGTGCCCGGTGACCCGTTGGAAATTCGATGCGATTTCTCCGATCTTGGCCTTGGCCTTTTCCATGGCCCCTTGAATCATGTACTTCAACTCCATGAGAACGTCGTCCTCAGCATAGGAGCCAAAGGTAAGGGGGCGTCCCGGATCCAGGTAGTGAACCGGTCGATAGGGTGGTAGGAAAGTGTCAACGGCCTTCTGGTCAATCAGTTCGACGGGCTCATAGGAATGAGTGAGCACCCACCCGTCCATACAGATCATCACGGGGAGCAAAATGTCGGGATCCTCTGCTATGCGAAAGGCCTGGATATGCATGTCGTGAGCTTCTTGCGAGCTTTCAACGTAAAATTGGATTATGCCCGAGTCCCTCAGCGAAAGGGTATCCTGATGATCCACCTGGATGCTGATGGGAGCCGAGATGGCCCTATTGACCCCGGTAAGAACCATGGGAAGGCGCGTCCCTGCCGCATTATAGATGACCTCCGTCATGAGGAGCAGACCCTGGGATGATGAGGCAGTATAACTGCGAACGCCAGCCGCGCTGGCCCCGTAAACAATGGAGGCCGCTGAAAATTCCGAGTCGGAGAGCACGTAGTGGGAATTCAATTCTCCATCTGCTACCATCTTCGCCAAGGCCTCCACGATGTGGGTCTGGGGGCTAATAGGGTAGGCCGAGATGACCCCTGGCTTACAGGCCTTTATGGCCAGAGCGACAGCCATTGATCCCTCAAGGATTTCCATCGTTTGCATGGCTATTTTTCCTCTCGAACCATCTCAATAAAATGGGAAGGACATTCATGGGCGCAAATGCCACACCCCTTGCAAAACTCATAATCGATTTCGAAGGTCTCGTATGGATCTTCCCTCCAAACGCTGCTATCTGGACAGAAGGTGTAACAGTTCTCGCAGAGGGTACACGTGCCACAGCCAAAACAGCGCCCGGCTTCCTGAATTGCTCTTTCCCCGGAAAAGCCCAGGTTTATCTCATCAAATGACGCAATCCTCCTGGCTACATGGGAGATTTGCGGCATCTCTTCCCGTGGTCTGGGTTCAAAGTAAAAGCGATTCAGATCCTCATAGGTAACAACCCGGTTGCTTCGTTGGGGCGTTGGAGGAGGATTGATCCATTGGCCTATGGATAGGTTCCCTCGATTCCCCAGGAAAACCGATTGCGCTCGGTCCTTATCCCATCCATTGATAAAGGCATCGATGGCTAAAGCCGCCTTCTTGCCCGAACCAATGGCGTTAGACACTGTGCGGGGTGCCGGCGTGAAATCCCCGCCTGCGAATATGCCGAGGATCCCAGTGGCTCCCCATTCATCTACGACAACCCCAGCCCCTGTCTGGTCCAAGGAGTGGATAAAGTCTTCTGAGTCATGGACTTCGCCAATGGCGGCAACAATAGTATCCGACTCAATGGAGAAGTTTGATCCCACTACGGGAACCGGCCGTCTCCTTCCGTCCGGGCCAGGTCTCCCCATGCGATTTCTCAGGCATTCCATGCGAAGTCCCTGGCCCTTTAGGGCTGTAATCCCAACGGGAGAGGTGAGGAACTCGATGCCCACCCCCTCCTTTCGCGCCTCCTCAACCTCGCCCGGAATAGCTGGCATCTCCTTACGCGTTCTGCGATAGATCAGGGTCGGCTTTGATCCAAACCTGAGAGCCGTTCGAGCAACGTCGATGGCGGTATTTCCTCCCCCAACAACGGTAACCCGTTTTCCCAAGGGAATAGGATTCCCCTCCCTGACTCCTCTGAGAAAATCCAGGCCCGATAGTACTCCCGGGGAGTTCTCCCCAGCAATACCCAAGCCCAGGCTCTTTTGGGCTCCCAAGGCCAGGATTATGGCCTTGAATTCCTTGAGGCCTTCGGCAAGGAATTCCTTTCCGAGGGAGACCTGGGTCTGGATCTCGATTCCGATGCGCTGAAGTCTTTCTATTTCACCGTCCAGAACCGGTTTCGGTAGGCGATACTCTGGAATCCCCCATCTCAACATCCCACCGGCCAAGGATGAACGTTCGAAAACTTTAATAGCGTAGCCGAGTCTCCTCAGGTGGTACGCACATGACAGCCCGGCTGGCCCGGAGCCTACGATGGCAACCGTTTCTTTCCTTTTGGCCTTCGGAGTCGCCGCTATCATCGCGTTCTTGAGCCCGTGGTCACCTACGAATCTCTCCAGCGCATTAATGGCCAGTGGCTCATCGAACTCCTTCCGATTGCAAGCTTCTTCACAGGGATGGCTACAGACTCGACCACAGACACTGGGAAACGGGTTCTCCTCCACAATAGTCCGCCATGCACGGTCAAACTGTTGGGACTTTGCCTCTCGTATGAAACGGGCAATATCGACTCCGGCGGGACAGGACTCCCTGCATGGAGCAATCGCGGCCACGAACACAGGACGAAGCTCGCGCCAGTTTCCCGTCTTGTAGTTGAGGGAGGTCCCCCCTTCAACAACCCCGCCGGTGCTTGTTCTCACAGCCCCTCCTCTCGACAGTATTCGTAGGCTTTCTTCGCAACCTTCACGTTCTGGAATGCCACCTCGCCGGAAAAACGCCTCTCGATGGCCTTTTCAGCGGAGGTGAGGCTTATTTCGCTCGTGGCGAGGCTGAATGCCCCCAGGAGGGCGGCATTCATCAGCGGTCTACCCAGAACCTCCAGGGCGATCCTGGAAGCTGGGACCTCAACCCAGCGAATCAAACCCCTTCCCATGGGTGGCGAAAACGACTTTTCCGTATTGATGAGAACCATTCCACCCTCCTTAAGGCCTTCCAATACATCGATCTCATCGAGGATAGTTGCGTCCTGGACAATGACGTAATCGGGGTGATGGACACGGCTACGCAGGCGAATGAACCGATCGTCAATCCGGGCGAAGGCCTGGATCGCTTTTCCCCTCCTCTCCCCCCCTGCTCCAAGAAAGGGGAAGGCCTGGCTGAACTTTCCCTCCTCGAGGGCCGCAATGGCGATGAATTGAGCCAGCACCAGGGATCCCTGTCCACCTCTGCCGTGAATTCGGATTTCCTTCAAGGAACTTCTCCCTCCTGACTTCCGGGAAGGCCTTTGTCCCTTCGCTCACCACCTCAGCTGGGAGGAAATTTCCCGCGCCTTCCTCGTTACCAATTCCCTCAGTTCACCGTGGATCCTCTCCATGCTCATGGTGAAGATAGAACCGGTGATGCTCAGGGCAGCCACGATCTCCCCTCCTGCCCTAACCGGGGCGGCAATGCATCTCACGCCCTCGTAGTATTCCTCGTCGTCGATGGCGTATCCCTGATCTCTCACCTTTTGTAATTCCCCCAACAATTGATCCAGGTTGGTTATGGTATTCTTGCCATAGACCTGCAAGGGCCTTGATTGATACATGGTGGCGATCTCCTGGGGTGATAATTCTGAGAGGAGAACCTTTCCACCAGCAGCTGCGTGGGGGTCAGTGGCAAACCCGATGTAGGTGGCCAGCGAAAGCCCACCCGGGGTGTCAATCTTGTCGATATAAATGACCTTGCCCTCCCTCAAAATGGCCAGATGAACCGTCTCCTTGCATTCGTCGTGGAGCTCGCGCAAGTACCTCCGGGCAATTCTCCTGATGTCTATGTTGTCCAATATTCGCCTGCCGATTTCCAGGAATTTGAAACCCAAGGAGTATTTTCTCGTCTCCGGATCCTTTGCAACGTAATCGTGAGGAAGAAGGGTGTAGAGAATATGATGGACCGTGCTCTTGGGAAAATCGAGCATCGAGCTCAGCTCAAAAAGGCTGAGACCTCCGATGTGTTTGCTCAACAGGTCGATGACCTGAAGGCTCTTGTCGAGGGAGGTTAGTTTCATTCTGAGGCCTTGATATTTCCCCTGCCCGCCGTTAAGAAGGTGCCGTTCTGGCAGCCTTCACAACGTTTCGCAATCTTCCGATTCCCCCTATCTCCACCTCAACCACATCACCTGGCTTCATAGGCGCGATCCCCTTCGGCGTCCCCGTACTGACGATATCGCCGGGATAGAGGGTCATGCATTGGGATACATAGCGGAGGATATGCTGCATGCTAAAGACCCAGTTCTTTGTGCTGTCATGCTGCATCAGCTTCCCGTTGAGGTAAGTCTTTACTTCCAGGTTGTTGGGATCAAGATCGGTGACGAGGTAGGGCCCGAAGGCGCTAAAGGTATCGAAGCCCTTGGCGACTATCAGCAGACTGGGATCTTTCA
>CAYFXP010000279.1:0-2510 GCA_964346935.1 uncultured Syntrophobacterales bacterium | reverse complement strand
CGCAGTGCCTTTTTAACAGCGATGACCAGGCCCTCGATGGGGAACGGTTTGAAGAAGACGTCGCCGATGCCGAGGTCGAGCAGTTCTTCATGGAGAATTTCGCTGATTGCTGCCCCCGTAACCACGATAATATTGGTCTCTGGAGAAGTGATCTTGACCCGGCGGATAATATCCCGGGTGTCCACGTGCTCGAGGAGGTATTCCGTGATCAGTATCGAAAAGGACTTCCGGGAGAGGTGGCTTAAGGCCTGACCTCGGTCCTGAGCAGTTTCTACCTCGACGCCCCTTTCCTCCAGCAGGGTTTTAAAGCTGGTCAACACATTGGGGTCTTCATCGACCAGGAGAATGCGATCCCTGACCATATCTTCCTCCGTGTTACTCCCCCGCTCCTGGAAATCTATATAAAGAGTTCTGAAAAGCCCGATCTTCGCCAATCAGATATATTTTTTCGCCCATTCTAACGTTCGGTTCCCCCCAGCTGGAATACTGGAATGATGGGTTGACAGGAAGAAAAAAACAAATCTGTTCCGCAGCCCTGCAAGGCCATTTTTACTCATGTATCTCCCCTTTTTTTGAGGCGTTTGATGCCATATTTGGCCATTCTTATGCCGAGCATCTTCCGCGTGATTCCCAATGCTTTCGCGGTGTTATGAAGGTGCCAATTGGTCTCACGTAATTTTCTGAGGATATACCGCTTTTCAATATCAGACACGATGTCAACGAGGGACCTCTTTCCCTCCTTAACGAGGCCCTCGGAAAACTCATATGAAAAGATCTGAGGGGGGAGATCTTTCGTCGTGATGGCATCATTTTGACGAAACAAGATCATCTGCTGCACTACATTCTCCAGCTCCCGGACGTTTCCAGGCCAAGGATACTGCTTCATCTTCTCCACCACTTCGGGAAGTATCTTAGGCCGCCTTTTCCCTTCATGGTATTTATCGAGGAAATGCCTGATCAAGAGGGGAATATCCTCTTTCCTCTCCCGCAAAGGAGGGATGCTAATGGGAACAACGGATATTCGGTAGTACAGATCCTGGCGAAAGCGTTTGTTTCGTACCTCCTCGTAGAGGTTCTTGTTGGTTGCGGCAATGATCCGTATATCGGCCTTGATGGTTTGACTGCTGCCGACCCGCTGAAATTCCTTTTCCTGAAGGATCCGCAGTAGTCTCTTTTGGAAGTTGACGGGAATTTCTGAAATTTCATCCAGGAAGAGGGTTCCCCCCTGAGCCAGTTCGACCCTTCCCAATTGATCCTTTACTGCGTCGGTGAAGGCGCCTTTGCTGTGGCCGAAGAGCTCGCTGGTGAGCAGGCTATCCGTGAGGGCACCGCAGGCCACGGTGACCATTGGTTTATCCCCCCGCAAACCCCTGCTATGGATGGCCCTGGCGATGAGCTCCTTCCCCGTTCCGCTCTCCCCCTGGATGAGAACCGTCTTATCGAGACCGGCCACCCGGTCGATTACCTCGAATATCTCCAACATCTGAGGGCTCTTGCCCACGATATTGGAGAAGCTGTATTTCTCGCTGACCTCCTTGCGGAGCTGGTAAACCTGGGCCTCAAGGGATTGGGTCTTTACGGCTTGGTTGATGATAGTGATGAATCGTTCCAGGTTACTGGTTACGGGCTTTTCAAAGAAATAGAAAGCCCCCTCCTTCAGGGCTTCCACGGCCATATCGACGGAACCGAAGGCCGTCAGCAGGATTACAGGGATGGACTCGTATCTCCGTTTCACCTCTTTGAGGAGTTCCATTCCGCCCACATGGGGCATTCGCTCATCGGTGACAACGACGTTAACCATCTCCTTTTTCAGTTTCCCCAGGGCACTTTTTCCATTCTCGGCGGTGACGACCCTAAATCCCTCATCCTCCAAGATCTGGGATAGGGCGAAGAGGGAATTGGGTTCGTCGTCCACAACCAATATGGATTTCCCCTTCATCTTCAAAGGTCCCTCGGTAGCTTAGTGCTTCGATTGGCAAATACAGTAACGTATTTTCTGGAGCAGGATCTGACCAAATGCTCATTCCATTCGGCTTGAGCTCATGGCCGAAAGCAGCACTAAGTCCTGAGTGAGTGAATTCGTAATCGAATTTATGAATCGAAGGACTTAGTTCAGCGATTGCGTCATACGTAAAGAAGTTTGCCCTTTCCCCATAATGGCACCCTTGGAAAGGGGCTAAGGGGAGAGAGGCAAGGTAATGGTAACGGTGGTGCCGATATTCTTCTTGCTCTCTACTTCTATTTGTCCCCGATGGTTTTCAACGATGATCTTCTTACATAAGGCCAATCCCAGGCCAGCTCCCCTCAACTTGGTCGAGAAAAAGGGATCGAATAGGTAGGGGAGGTTTTCGTCATCGATGCCAATTCCGGTGTCGGTGATTTTGATTATCCCATATCTGGGCTTCTCATCCGGAGCGGAATAGGTGCGAATTTCCAGCTTACCCCCTTTTTTCAGTGCCTCAATGGCGTTCTTCAGGATATTGAGGAAGACCTGCTTGATCTCGTTGAAA
>CAYFXP010000278.1:0-41844 GCA_964346935.1 uncultured Syntrophobacterales bacterium | reverse complement strand
GGGACGAAAAGCGAAGAGATGTTCGAGATCCTCTACACGGGTGGCACTACAGGTCTCCCTAAGGGAGTGCCCTATTCAAACATCGTCTTTCTGGAAAGCGTTGCCGAGCAGCGATCGATGAGCGAAAGCTATATCCCCAAGGGGAAGGACACAGTGATTCAGGGAGGGCCGCTCTTCCATATCCTCGGCCAGGCAATGGGGCTTGGGGCACTCCTTTCCGGAGATACCTTGATACTGCTGCCCAGGGTTAACTTGGACGGCCTCTTCGACCACGTTCAAAGACATCGGGCGTCTACTCTCTTTGGCGTTCCCGCAATGTATCGCATGATCTTGGAGCATGACAGGGTGGACTACTACGACTTGAGCTCCCTTGAGTATTGCTTCTGCGCTGGCGATGTTTTGCCCATCGAGGTGGCCGAGAGGTGGCTCAAGAGGTTCGGAAAACCCTTGTATCAGGGATATGGTACAACGGAGACCTGCGGTCGAGTATCCTTAACGCCGATGGGCGAAGAAGCCCCAGTGGGAAGCGGCGGCAAAATTACGCCCCTTCAGAAGGTCAAGCTCGTGGATTCCGAAACGCTCAAGCCCGTTCCTCCCGGCCAGCCAGGCGAATTGCTCGTCTCATCAGAGCATATGGTAAGGGCCTGCTGGAATAATTCGGAGGAGACCGCCAGGTGTTTCGTCGAGATCGATGGAAGACTTTGGTACCGCACCGGAGACGTGGTGTCCATAGATAAGGACGGATGGCTTTTTTACCGGGATAGATCCGTTGACACGGTCAAGCACAAGGGCTATCGAGTCGCGGCTTCGGAGATCGAAGCAGCACTGCAGGAACACCACGCGGTGATAGCTTCCTGCGTTGTTGGGATCCCGGATGAAAAGGTGGGGGAAAGGTTGAAGGCCTTTGTAGTCCTCAAGGAGGATGTGAGAGGCGTTAGCGCTTATGACCTCATACGATGGTGCCGGGAGAGGTTGGCCCCCTACAAGGTCCCCCAGTACATAGAGTTTCGCGATATGCTTCCCAAATCCAAGGTGGGGAAACTCCTGAGGCGAGAACTACGGGCAGAGGAACGAAAGAAATTGGGAGGAGCTTAGATTTCTGGGGGTACAAAGAACAAGCATCCCCAGGGGGATGGTCCGCTTACCTGAGATGGCAGGCAACCCGATGACCATCCCCCAGATCTCGGAAAATCGGCTCCTGATGCATGCACGCTTCTTCACGCTCGCGGCACCGGGTATGAAAGGCACAGCCGGAGGGCGGGTTCAGAGGGCTGGGCACGTCCCCCTCCAGGATGATTCTCCGTCCGCGAACTCCCGGATCCGGGACGGGAACGGCCGAGAGCAGCGCTTTAGTATAAGGGTGCTGTGGATTCTGATAGATTTCCCGATCCGTGGCCAGTTCAACAATCCGTCCCAAATACATGACGGCCACCCGATCGCTGATGTGCTCCACCACGCTCAGGTCGTGAGCGATGAACAGATAGGAAAGCCCCATTTCCTCCTGGAGTTGGACCAGCAGGTTGATCACCTGGGCCTGGATGGAGACGTCAAGGGCGGAAACGGGCTCATCGCAGATGATCGCATGGGGATTCAGGGCCAGGGCGCGCGCGATGCCGATTCGCTGTCTCTGCCCTCCGCTGAATTCATGAGGATACCTCCGGGCCTGCTCAGGATGCAGCCCCACCTTCTCAGCCAGGAAGGATACTCGATCACGAACTTCTCCTCTTGATGCCCGGGTATGGTTTCTGAGGGGCTCGGCAATGATCTCCTCTACGGTCATGCGTGGGTTCAGCGATGAGTACGGGTCCTGGAAGATGATCTGGAGCCGCGCCCGAACCCTTCGGAGGGCTTCCCGATCCATCCCCAGGAGGTCCTGACCCTCAAATCGGAGTTTCCCGGCCGTGGGCTCGATTAATCGCAGGAGGCAGCGCCCCACCGTGGTCTTTCCACACCCGCTTTCCCCTACCAATCCGAGGGTTTCCCCCTCCTCCAGCTTGAAGCTCACCCCGTCCACTGCACGGACCCACCCCAACGTCCTGGAAAGGATGCCCTTGTGAACGGGAAAGTGTTTCGTCAAGTCGCGTACTTCCAACAGGCCCACGCTTTCCTCCATTAGACCCACAGCCAGCACAGAACCCTGCGGTCATCGTTCGGGCACACCAGGGGGGGCTCCTCCTTCCGGCAGACATCCATGGCTTGATTACACCGGGGATGAAATCGACATCCATGGGGCATCTCCAGGAGGCTGGGCACAATCCCTGGGATCTCCTGGAGCTGTCTTCGACCGGTCTCGAGCTTCCGGCCCATCCAGGGAATGGACCCCAAGAGCCCTCGGGTATAGGGATGAAGGGGTTCCCGAAAAAGGTCCTCTACCGCTGCCTCCTCCACCACCTTGCCCGTATACATTACAACGACTCGCTTGGCCATCTCCGCAATGAGACCCAAATTGTGGGTGATCAACACGATGGAGGTCTCGAACTCCTCCTTGAGGCGCTGCATGAGATCGACGATCTGGGCCTGGATGGTCACATCCAGGGCAGTGGTTGGTTCATCCGCCAGGAGCAGCTGGGGATGGCACGATAAGGCCATGGCGATCATGGCCCGTTGCCGCATACCCCCGCTCAGCTTGTGGGGATATTCCTGGGCCCTGACATCGGGAGCGGGGATCTGAACCATCTCGAGCATCTCCACGGATCTCTTCAAGGCTTCCTGACGCGTAACCCCCTGATGAAGCCTGATGGCCTCGGAGACCTGCTCCCCGACGGTCAGAACGGGGTTTAGAGAGGTCATGGGCTCCTGAAAAATCATGGAGATCGCATTCCCGCGAATCCGGCGTATCTTATCCGGGCTCACACGCAGGAGGTTGGTGCCTCCGAACAGGATGGTTCCCTGGATCTCCGCCGGAGGGGAACGAAGTAACCTGAGGATGGACAGGGCCGTCACGCTCTTTCCGCAGCCGCTCTCCCCCACAACCCCCAGGGTCTCCCCCCGGTACACGTCCAGATCGACCCGGTCCACCGCAGTTACCACTCCATCGTAGGTGTGGAAGCGTGTTCGCAAACCCCGGATAGAGAGGAGGGATCCATGCTTCATAGCCTGAACCTCGGGTCGAGGACATCGCGCAGGCCATCCCCTGAAAGGTTGAAGCCGAGCACTGCCAGGAAGATGGCGATCCCGGGAAAGGTGGCCACGTGGGGGGAATTGAAGAGGTAAACCCGGCCGGAGCCAAGCATCGCACCCCACTCCGGCGTGGGCGGCTGGACGCCAACGCCCAGAAAGCCCAGGCCGGCTGCGAAGAGGATGGCCGTGCCCATGCCCAGGCTCGTCTGGACCGTGATGGGGACCATGACGTTGGGCAGAATATGCCTGAACAGGATGACTACGTCACGAGTGCCCACCGCCTTGGCTGCCTCGACGTAGACCTGCTCCTTGACCGAGAGGGCGGAGCCCCGTACCAGGCGGATGTAGATGGGAATCATGCTGATACCAACGGAGATAACCGTGTTCTTGAGACCCACCCCCAAGACGGCAACCAAGGCCAGGGCGAGCAAAAAGCCGGGGAAGGCGAGCATTGTGTCGGTCACGCGCTGGATGCCGAAGTCGACCTTGCCGCCGTAGTAGCCGGAAACGAGACCCAACGGTACGCCGACGAGAAGCCCGACCGAGACAACCCCCACGGCGATCAGGAGCGACACCCGGGAGCCGTAAATAATCCGGCCCAGGATCGAGCGGCCTAGCTCGTCGGTGCCCAGCGGATGCTCCAGGGAAGGGCGCTCCAGCGATCTAATGAGGTTCGGAGCCGAGGGATTGCCCGGAAAGAGCATCGGCGCGAGAAGCGCGGTGGCAAGGTAGATCAGGATCAGTATGCCGCCGAAGAGGGCCGCCTTGTTGCGCCTGAGCTTGGCCCAGCCTCGCCTAAGCTTGCCCTCGGCCAGCCGATCCGGCGGTCGATCCACGGGGGGTTGGGTCGTGTCATTCATACCGAATCCTCGGGTCCACGTAGGCGTAGACAAGGTCGACCATCAGATTGACCATGATGTACAGGAGCCCGAAGACAAGGATCGTCCCCTGGATTACGGGGTAGTCCCGGGCCAGGATTGAGTCCACGATGAGCCGGCCCAAGCCCGGCCAGGCAAAGACCGTCTCGGTCAAAACTGCGCCGCCCAGAAGCAGCCCGAACTGAAGGCCGACCACGGTGATGATGGGAATGAGGGCGTTTTTCAGGGCATGCTTGATGATGACCACCTGCTCCTTCAGCCCCTTGGAGCGGGCCGTGGTCGTGTAATCCTGGGAGAGAACCTCGATCATGCTCGCCCGGGTCATCCGGGCGATGAATGCCACGGTAAAAGCGGCCAGGGTAAGCGAGGGAAGGATCACGTGTTTCCAACTGCCGGTGCCGCCGGCAGGGAGCCAATTGAGCATGACCGCGAAGATAACAACCAGCATCAAACCGAGCCAGAAGACGGGCATGGAGATGCCGAAAAGGGCCGAAGAGGTAACCACGTAGTCAGTCCACGTATAGGGGCGCACAGCCGAAATGATCCCGGCCGGAATGCCGAACAGACACGCAAGGGTAATAGCCACCACCGCCAGCAGAATCGTGTTCGGAAGACGGGCCCAGATCTCCTCCGTCACCGGGTTCTGGGTCCGTGCCGACCGGCCCAGGTCGAACAAGGCCAGGCGGCCCAGGAAGAAGGCATACTGAACGTGGATCGGCCGATCGAGCCCGAGCTGGTGGCGGATGTTCTCTATCTCCTCCGGGGTGGCCATCTGCCCTGCCAGTACCTGGGCCGGGTCGCCGGGGAGCATCCGAAGCATGAAAAAGAGGAGAAGCGATATTCCCAGAAGGACCGGAATGGTTGAAAGCAGGCGTTTGACCACATAGTGCAGCATAGCTCATCCAGCTATCCGTTTGTCTCTGGGCCGGCGTGAACCCCCGTGCCCCAATGGGAGGCCTCCATCACCACCGGCTAGATCTCTGACCTTGAATTCCATCAGGAGGGCCCAGAGGCGGACCCGTGTCGGACGGCTCCGCCCTGGGTTTCTTTCACCCTACTCCATTGTCACGTAGGTCGGATAGAACTTCTCGGTGCTGGTGACGACCATGCCCTTGATCTTGCTCGAGTAAGCGATAACGAACTTCTCTACGTGGAGCCATATCCAGGGGCAGTCGTCCCAGACGATCTCTGAGGCCTTCTTGAAGAGCTCCAGCCGCTTCTTGGGGTCCTGCTCCAACCGAGTCGCCTCGATCGCCTTGTCGTACTCGGGACTGCTGTAATGGGCCGCGCCCAACCCCTTAGGCGGGTTGACGCTGGAGTGGAACTGGCCGTACAGGGTCACGTCGGCGTCCAGCACCATCGGCCCCCAGCCCAGCAGGAAGAGTTCCAGCTCGGTCTCCTCAATTGGCTTGAGCAGGCCCGCAACATACGTCGGCCAGTCATAGGTCCTGAGCTCAGCCTTGACCCCAATAGCCTGGAGGTAGGCCTGGATGGCCTCGGAGACCTGTTTATCGAAGAGGTATCGCCCGTGAGGCGTGCGCATGTGAACCGTCTGGTCGAAATCGAAGTTGGCCTCCTTCAGGAGTTCCTTGGCCTTTTCGGGGTTGTACTCGTACTGGTGTGCCATCTTGTGGTAGCCGAATAGAACTGGCGAAACCGGCCCATCCATGGGTAAGGCCGTATCGAAGAGGACCTTCTTAACGATCGCCTTCTTGTCCACCGCGTAGTTGAAGGCCTGACGCACCAACTTATTCTTGGTCACGCCCTTCTTGCAGTTGAGCCCCATGAAGATGGTCCTCGTGTCCAGGGGCATGTCGACCGTGATCTTCGGGTCCGCCTCAAGCGCGGCCACGTCAGAGGGCAGCGGCTTATAGCAGATGTCGATCTGGCCGGCCCTGAGCATCGCCTCCCGGGTAGCCGTCTCGGGCACGATCTTGTACGTCAGCGTGCCTACCGTCGGCTTAGGGCCGTAGTAGTTCTCGTTGCGGACCAGGACGATGCGATCGCCTGCGACCCACTTCTTGAGGACGTAGGGGCCGGCACCCACCGGCTTCCTGCGCACATCCTCCCCGTATTTTTCGATGGCCGCTGGCGAGATGGGGGTCACGACGGCCGTCGACAGCGTCGGGCCGAACGGGGCAAAGGGATATTTGAGCTTGACCCGGATGGTGTAGTCATCGACGATCGCCACCTCCTCGATCATGACGATCTGGAAACGAAGCGGAACCTTCATATCCGGGTCGAGGGCCCGGTCAAAGGTCAGCTTGAGCGCCTTGGCGTCGAACGGCGTGCCGTCGCTGAACTTGACACCCTTTCTCAGGTGGATGGTGTAGGTCAAGCCGTCCTCGGAGACCTCATACTTGGTTGCCAGGCGCGGCTCCAGCTTCGCATCCGGAGTCTGGTAGAAGAGGGTGTCGTAAATCAACTCGCACATGTTGATGGGAAGAGACGTGGTCTGTTCCTGCGGGTTCAAGGTGTCGGCATCTATGCCGATGCCGATCTTGAGCTCCTTGATCTCGGCCTGGGCGTCGGACGGAGCCAGGCAGAGGCCCAGCCCCGCCACCAACACGGAAACAAAAACAACCGTTCCAATACACATTTTACTGTTTTTCATGGTTCACCTCCTTTGTTTGAAAGCCCTCACCACTCTCCCTTGACCAATTTTCCGCCCTGCATCACCAGGCGAATGGCCTCCGCACTGAGTAGGAGGCCAATGTCCTCCAACGGATCATCGTCAACAACGATCAGGTCGACCAACTTGCCCTCCTTCAATGAAGGCCGTGAGCATCTCGTAACTCCTTGCGCGCTGGAAGCCCGGTCAAGAAGGCCTTCCGTTCCTTCGGTTTGAAAATAGTTCACCTTTACCGGCACAAATATAATGCACTTTTATTTTAAATACAACAATTAATATTTCGGAGTTTCAGGAGTCTAAGGAGAATACCATCGTTCATGAGCGACTCGCGGGAGCAGTGGGGTACCCTTCGAGGGTGAGCAGGGAGGGGAAAGCCGGCCCTTTAGAGGCCGGAAGGGGTAAGTATTCCCCGCCTGCGAACCCCGAAAGGGTCACTGCGGGAGCGTCGGAGGGGAGGAACGATGATATTCTGCAGTAAAGGGCGAAAAAGGAAAGATCATCAAGGGATTACGGAAACACATGGTCTGAAAGTCCGGAAACTACGGTTAATATTCTTGAATCTCAAGGCGGAAACGTAATGAGCTGACTATCTCCACGTTTTTTAAATCTAATAGAGATTTCTGGGGTTTTGCGCAGGACAATACATTGCGTAAGGCAGGGCTGGCCGACGTGTTACGACAGAATGTGCTTATACGACTCACCCCAAGGAGAGGTCATTGATGGCTTTTTATATGCGAAGAGCGTGCTAGGGGCTAGTCATTCCTGGAAGAATTAGCTTCGGTTTCATCCTCATCTTCGTCGATTCCGGCTGGTTTCGGGGCCTTACGATAAAGGATGATTTCATCGCCTGGGTGGATGGGTTCGTTTGGGTCGATGCGATTCCAAAAGATGATGGCCAGCACGGGGACATTGAATTGCTCGGCGATGGAGGAAAGGTTATCCCCTTTCTTAACTACATAGATCCGCTCCTTCTGCTCCGCTAACCATTGCCTGAGGAAATCCTCGTATCGGGCGTGGAAACCCTTTGAGGTTGCCTTGGGTATCAAAATCTCACGGCTTCCCTGGGGCAGGTAGTGCCCTCGAATTTCCGGATTCAAGTCCTTGATGGTCTTAAAATGGGTTTCCGCTGCCTGGGCAATAATCCGGATCGGAGTATCCTGAGAACAGTCCACCCGAATCCGATCGAATTGTAGAGGGGGGTAGTAATCATCTTCGGAGAGCTCAAAGCCATATCTTTCCGGGTCGGAGAAAATCAGCTTTACAGAAAGAATCCTGAAGATATACCGCTGGGTTTCAAGCGGGAGGTACAGTTGGTAATACTTATTGGTTCCCTGTTCCAGGATTTCCGCCATAAGCCCCCCTTCACCCATGTTATATGCGGCAACGGCCAGAGTCCATGATCCAAAAGCCTGGTAGAGGGTCTTAAAGTACCGGATCATCGCCTGGGTGGAGGCGAAGATATTCCGTCTCTCATCGACCCGTTCGTTGATAACAAGACCATATTTCCGGCCGGTGTACTCCGTGAATTGCCAGAATCCTATCGCCCCCTTTCTCGAGCCCGCGTGAGGTCGGAGGGCGCTCTCCGCAATGGCAACGTGCTTGAGATCCTCTGGCATCCCACCCCTTTTTAGCATCTCTTCAATATAGGGCAAATAGCGGCGGGAGCGCTTCAACCAGAGAATCACCTGGGGACGATCCCACAGAGAAAGCAGCAGCTCTTTTTCGAGCCGTTCCCGGACCTCCTGAATATCCACCGGGACTCGTTCCTCGCAAAACTCCAGAGACGTTTTTACCGTGAGAGATGAAACGAGGGAGGGGAAATGGGCGGGCTTGAGGGGTCCGGCATGAATGTTTGACCAAGAGAAAAGCCCTATGGCAAGGAAGACAAAGGGATTCCATTTCATTCGAATTATCTCTCCTCCCAAATTTTCTTGGCGAACCGTGGGGAATTAGAAGGCATCCTTTATGTTTATCCTTTTTCCCACGCCTGCGAGGATAAAGTTTTTCCCGTAAGTTTCTTAAATCAGCTTTCTTGCGAGATCACCCGTACAGTGGGAAGGAGCTACTTTCTTAACTCGTTCTCTTTTCATTTCGTTGACGATTTCCTCCATTCGCTGGGAACTCATCCCGCCTAAATGAAACCCCCCTATTACCAGGGAGATGTCTGTTTTAAGCATTCCTTTTGGTTTCTTGACGATATTCACAATCCCCGGATGAGCACAACCTGTAATTACTACCAATCCTTTTGCTGTTTTTACTACAAGGGACTGCTCTTTTAGCCAGCCCCCAAGTTCCTCCGCCGAATCACCATATTTACAAACTTCTATTGGCCCCCAACCTCCACAAATCTCTCCCCGGCCCTCTCGACCTCCTCTTTAACCCCCTTTTCGAAAAGATGGCGACAATATAGACCGTAACGCTGGAGTTTTCCTCCAAAAAGTGGGATAGTCCGCCGATATGGTCGCCGTGAATATGGGAGAAAACTACCATATCTATCAACTGAGGGTCAATTTTGAGCCTTTCCATATTCCCGAGAAGTACAGGCCCCTCGCCCCGAGATCGAATATGATTGTTTTTTCAGCTCCTTCAACCAATCAGGGAAAGGCCCATCTCGTTTCCAATCTTTTTTTTATGAAGGGCTAAGCTTTTGGGCATTATGAAGTTGGAAGCATTCGGCTGAGGGCAAAGAATTCCGTTACAAATTTCCGCTGAAATGTGGTGATTGGGATTCCGTCAACTTGACATCTCCGAACACCGGAGAAAGTCCTTCACAAACTGATTGGTCGGATTGCTGCGGATCTTAGACGGAGAATCGAGCTGGATGACACTCCCCTCCTGCATCATAGCCACCCTATCCGCCAACGCGAATGCCTCCGGTAAGTTGTGGGTCACATAGATAGTCGTGGCTCCAGTCTCTATGTGGTAGTCCTTCAACTCCCTCCGGAGGGCAAGCCTATTCTGGGGGTCCACATTGGACAGCGGCTCATCCATCAGGAAGATTGTTGGCTCAATGGTCATGGCCCTTCCAATTCCAACCATCTGTTTCTGACCCTCTGATAACTGGTCGGGCTTTCGGCGGTAGAGGTTTTTCCCAATGCCGAGCCGGCCAGCGATGGCGTTGACCCTTTCCTCTATTGTTCTACGAAAATGTTTTCGAATCTTCATTGAAAAACTCAGGTTGCTGTATCTGTCCCTGTCAAAAACCCGCATATGAGGCCAGAGGGCATTGTCCTGGAAGACCATGCGAACCCTTCGGTTCCCTGGCCTTTCGCGGTCCACACATTGGCCATGGATATAGATGTGACCCTCGTTAGCTCTTTCCAGGCCGGCAATCAGCCGTAACAGCGTGGTCTTCCCGCATCCCGTGGGTCCTACAACGGCCAGAAACTCACGGTATTCGGTCATGAAGCTTACCCTATCCACAGCGGTAACCGACCCGAATCGCTTTGTGACCCCATCCAAGACAAGGCTCTTGTTTGGAGGGATGTATATGGACGGATCAAACATAACTGGAACCTCCAATGTCTGTAGGTGTAAGGATCGTCCTTCTCAACTGAAAACGACGTTAAGTGCTCATGGGCCTATAGTAGCAAAGCAGGGTAGTGTTTACAATAAGGAAAAAGCATGGCCAAGCTTCTCCCAACTGAATTAGACCCGTCCTGTCAAAGGGGAGTTCCCTGAAAATCCAAAACCAATGGCCCCCCAGTTCTCATTCAGAGGGAACTTAAGTCACGGGAACCTCATTTGACAGAATTCCGAAGTATGCTACGATGGTGTTGCTCATACTGTTAGCTTTTCAAGGGGTGGAACATCCCCCTGTGGGAGTAGAGTCTGAGGTTGGTCTCGTACCGACATCATATGAAATCGGAGGGTAAGAAATGCCAGATAAACTGACGAGTAAGATCACGAGAAGGGATTTCTTAAAGAAGGCTGGAAGGGGCGGAATCATCGCCGGAGGTACAGCTATAGGAATCGGTACGGTACCTGAGACTCCTCAATCATTGGGTACCTCAGACTGTCTTACTCAACATCAACAGAAAACCATGGAATGCATTGCCGATACCGTGGTACCTCCTACCCTCGAATTGGAAGACGGCGAATGGAAATGGAAGCCAGGAGCTGTCAAGGCCGGTGCCTGGGAACTCATAAAGGATCCATTTTACGAAGTGAGGCCTTTTATTCCCTCCATTACCTGGGACATTGATTGTTTTTGCTACCTCCGATACCGAAAGAGGTTTATCGATCTGGATTGCGAGGATCGGGAGGAGGCCCTTCTGGACCGAGAGGTTCGCGGTGGCCCTTGGGGAATTCTCTCCCCTGCCTATCGGATGACCATCAACGTGGCCAAAATAGCCTTCTTTGGGGGGGTCATCAACAGGGTTGGAACTGATTACGTGGGATTCCCCTACGAATGGTGGGAAAAACCCCTGGAAAATGAGGGGGGGTGATCTGCGTATGAAATCTAAATGCGCTGATGTGGTAATAATTGGGTCTGGATTTGGAGGTTCCATTGCTGCGCTCAGGTTTGCGCAATCTGGCAAAGAAGTCGTGGTCTTGGAGATGGGAGAGAGGTGGTCAACCGATGATTTCGAGCGGACCCAAGATCCAAAATATATCGCGCGACTTTACCGTGATTATCCGTCCAGTTATTTAATTGAACTGAGCCCTGTAGTAATTACCCAAGGTATGGGCATCGGAGGAACAAGCCTTGTCTATTGCGGGATTCTGGAACGAATACCAGAGGATGTCTGGAAAAATCATCCGGTTTTTGACAAATGGCCATACGATTATCATCCAGAGAACTTGACCGGTTGTTATGGGAGGGTGGAGTTTAATCTCAATGTGCATGAGCCTGATTCCACACCCCCACGGGCATGGGTTATGGACGAAGTATGCATGAATTTGGGCCTCAGCGATTTGGTTTTGAGAAATTTAGCAGTGGGAAGTGTGGACTGCAAAGAATGCGGGTGGTGTACCATGGGGTGCACATTCGGCGCGAAGATGGATATGGCTCGATCATACATTCTCGAGGCTGAAAGAGCTGGGGCAATCTTTGCAGAACGCTGCAAGGCTCTTTTTGTCACAAAGGCCTTTAAGGGTTACAAGGTTTACTATCGCCGCACCACGTCAGTTAATCGCGATTATCATCTCATCACAGGTTGGCCGGACAATTCCATCTGGGCAAAGAAGGTAGTAATTGCAGCGGGATGCCCCGAGTCGCCAGCCCTATTGATGCGTTCGAAACCATTCCTCAATTCGTTTCCAGATAAGGATCTGGGACAGGGGATATCCGGAAATGGCGATATTCCCGTCGGGGGAATCCTGCCAGAGGGAACGGATGTTAGTACCCACGTGGGAAGGCCAATGAGCAGAATTTGCCGGGAGACCCGCGGGGACTTTATTATCGTGGATATGCACGTACCTCCCATCGGACCGGCGGTTAAGTATAAGGGGACCTTCGAATCACTTACGGAGCCACCGCAGTTCTGGGGGAAGGAGTATAAGCAGACACTGAAAAACTATGGAGGCCGGCTTCTCATGCTAGCCGTTATCTCCATGGATCAGGGGAATATAAGCATCGACTTGGATTCTAAGGGTAATGTGGCGGTCCGGAAGTCCAGCAGCTACACAATTTCCCCAGTCTATGAGAAGTTAAAGGATACGTTCAGGGAGATGGAAGCGGACGTCGGTGTTACCGACTATGACCTAACGGGAAGGCTTTACACCGCACACCCTATCGGGGGCTGCAAGATGGGATCAGTGGTGGATCCCATAATCCTGGAGGTTAAGAATAATCCCGACCTCCACGTTATTGATGCAAGCGTCCTTCCCAGTGCCACAGTTGTAGGCCCTGCCTTGACTGTTGCGGCCGTTGCGGAAAAGGCTATGGATGCCATACTGCGATGAAAAGGGGCCTGATACCCACCTCTCAACAGCCGCTGATAAGCCGAAGAACTGCCTGTTCCAATCGCCCTTGAAATGTCTCCCCTTCGTGATTCATGATCCATTGCGCCAATCGGAAGAGATCTTTCCGCTCGTTTTGGGAAAGCCATCCGTAGGCTTTATCCCATTGATTCCTGAGGGCTTCGCCATCCTCGATTCCGGCCGAAATCATGGCCTCAATGGGCAGCAGGGTCTTGAGGAAAGATGCGAAGGCTATCTTCCTCAGGGGAGGAGAGCCGCGAAATACCTCCCAGATCCGCCGCTCCTCTTCAATATCATACATGAGGTGCTCAAGAAGGGCCACCTGGCTGAAACCAAGTCCTATTGTGGCAAGCCATTGGACTACCTCCCGATCTTTGATAGCCACGGACAGCAAGTAGACGAATTGCTGCAGGAGGGGTAGGTCCAGACCATGGGAACGTCCCACCTCCTGGAGCCTGCTTGAGAATCGGAAGGTGTAGTATTCAGGGGTGCCATGGTACAGGGCATGGCTGATCTCGTGATGAACAACGCCCTGAACGATGACGTCGGGGATTCCCTTCAGCCTTTCTTGACAGATGTGAATCCTAGGATAGCCCCTCCACGCATCGTGGGTGGCCAAGAAATCCATTTCCTCTCCTGTAACAACACCGAGGGCCTCCTTTTCCTCGCGGTAAAAGGCCTGCAGCTTCTTTACGGTCCCCCAAATCGTTATGCACAGAGGATTAGACGGAGACAGGAACCCTGCCCTCTCCAAGACCTCGCTGGCCCACGTTCGAATCCGGGTTAAGAATCCCTCCTCGACCTCCTCATGGGATACTATTTGGATACGGGTGGCCATTTTATCTATCTCATTGGAATCGTGGGAACTACGAAGGTGGACCGATTTCGCTAGGGAACATGTTACTTCTTGTCAGCAATCACGATCATACGATTTGTCATGAGCCCATAGTCCCCTTCTTCCCCATGGGAAACGAAGTCCTTTTGAATCACAACGGAAGCAAAACCCGCTGAGCTCAGCATTTTTGTGATCTTCTCTGGGCTATAGAGGCGGGTGCAGTATGTTGAATCCCGGATCATACCCCTCATTTTGGAGATAACCATCTCCCGACCGTACACAATATCTTCATCCAAGCTCCTTTTCCGGCAGACCACGATCTCCTCATTGGCTTCATGCCAGGATTGAGGGCTGAAATTCTTCAATACGTACTCCCGATGGGGCAGGTCCAAGAAGAGAGATCCCTTCGGTTTGAGTAACCGAAACGCCTCTCGAAGGATCTTCTCATTCTCACCTTCATCGGCGAAATAGCCGAAGGAGCTGGCCATGACGATGATAACCTTGAACCTCTGACCGGGAAGGCCTGTCTTCCGGGCATCCCTCCGCATAAACAGGGTATTAAGGCCCTCCTTCCGGGCCATTTCCCTCCCGAGGGCGATGAGAACCTTGGAGTAATCCAGGACAGTCACATTCTGAAAACCCCGGCGGGAAAGTTCCAGGGAATGTCGTCCTTGCCCCCCGCAGAGATCAAGGATGGGCCAGCATCTCTTCAACTTAAGGGCCCGCTCCATAAAATCCACTTCTCCGCAGGTCAATCCTTCATCGCATACCGTGCGGGCATCGGTGATCAGGTACGTTTCATCGAAAAGCGTCTTCCACCAGTCACGATCTACCTTTTCCATTTCCTATTCCCCAATCATCAAGTCCGCGCCGAAGCTGAAAAGGCCGTCGGAAACCATAAGGGCGGGACTCCCTCGCCAGGGTTGCTCGAGGGCCAACTTCCTCTCCTCTTCCGCCACCCGGAGAACGTCGTCTAGTTGCCCCCTGCGCCAGTGTTCCTCCAGTTTAATCGCATCGTGCCATAGATTACGAGCATATTGTCTCAGGTCTTCGAAGTGATCAACGGTCAATAATCTGGGCCTGAGCGTGATCATTATCGGGCCCAGAAGATACGTGAAGCCCATTTCAATCGCCTTTCGGTTGACCTCATTCTGGATCTCTGCAAAAGCCCCATAGCCCAACTTAAACAGAGCTTCGTTAATCTTATCCACTGCAGCCCGCGGAGTCATATTGCTCCTTAAGAGAGCAATAGGTTGGACCCCCCCGCCTGAGCCCACGTTGGTGGGAATGCCACCAAAGCGAGCCAGAAACCCCTGAAGCCCCTCATCCGTTATGAAACAGCGGAAATCGGTCTGCCACTCCTTAAGAACCAGGCACTCCTCTTCCGGGATGGCCCAAACGCTCTGTTCCGACCAAAGCCCCAAGGGAATGAGTTGCTGGAGAATGTAGTCGCCTGCATGCAAGGCCGTTTTAATGTGGTCCTTGGGATTCCCTTTTTTGTACCCTCCGAATATACCGTGGCCCGAGTACCCATGTGCGGGTTTAAGGACTACATCTTCCCAGTGCTCTTCAGTCCAGGAAACCAGGTTTTCAATGGGCTCTCCCTTTGGACCGGTAGTGCTTCTGGGATAAAATTGTCGGGTCCATGGCGTATGTTTTAGCATATCCTCGCTCAACTCGTCCCGGTACCGCTCACTGATTACCTCAAATAGCCCTTTGGCACCGAGGGGTTCCATTCCGCGGGGATTCACCAGGATCCCCTGCCTGACGGCCTCCTTGATGGGTTTCACGTCCTCTTTCTCGGCGATCTTGCCCAGGTTATCCGCGTTGAAGTCCATGAAAATAACCGTAGCTTCCTCTCCCCTGCAGTATACCTTCCCGTTCCTTAGTGAGAGGTGACTCGGCCCGGCCAGGGAAGCTTTTACGCCTTCGAGCGTATTCAAGTAATCCACGAAGTTCTTGTTCTCGAGCACGACGTCAAGGGTCTCCGTTTCTGCCAGCAGTACCGCGTGCACCGGATTCATCCCATGGCACCTCTCGTGAGCTCGTATCATCATCCGCGCAAACCCAGGCACTGCATTTATCTGGGGGTGTTGGAGATCGATATCAACTCCAACCTCAATGTTCTCCAAAACCAAATCCCACGCCATTTTCCCCAAGAGCTGCGCAATACGCTGATAGTCCCACCCCCCGGGGCTACCCATGTTCCACTCGCCATGATATCCCTTAACCGTTCTCATTCCTTAATCCCTTGAAATTAGTTGATAATTGGTGAACGATACCCGGTCGGCTCTTTTTCTCCTGAATGACTTCTTTGGTGATCGTATCCACTCTTACCCACCCCGGAGATGGGCCCCGAAGCTAAAGAGACCATCCGAGGCGATTAATGCTGGTGAACCTCCCCATGGCTGCATCCGAGCAATCTCCGCCTCGCCCTTACCCAGCCGAACCACATGGTCCAATCTACCCTCCTGCCACATTTTCTCAAGTTTTAATAAATCGCCCCAGAGGTTGACGCTGTATTCCTGCAAAAACGTTAGGTGGTTTTGGGTAATAATCCGTGGTCTCAGGGTGGTGGGCGTTGGACCCTTAAGGTAGGTATGCCCCAATTCTAACCCCTTTTTGTCCACCTCTCGCTGAATCTCCATGGCCCTGGAATACCCCAATCCAATAATTGCTTCGTTAATTCGGTGCGCCGCTTCTCTAACCGAGGTTCCCGCCTTGAGAATAGCCACGCTCTGACCACCACCTCCTGCACCCACGTTAGTGGGTATCTTCCCGAAACGGGCCAAAAAACCGATTAGCCCTGTATCGTTGATATAGCAACGGAAGTCTGTTTGCCATTGCTTCAGAATTATCTCTTCCCTCTGGATATCCAGCCATGGATACTCCTCCGCCCAAAGCCCTTTCGGTATAAAAGACTGAACAATATAAGGCTCCACCTCCAGGGCCTTCTGAATATCTTCATCCTTGGATTCTCTCTGAGCTCCTACAAATACGCCCTTACCAGAATAACCATAAACGGGTTTGAGTATGACTTCCCGCCAATGGTCTCCCACCCATTTCACCAAATCAGGGATCAATTCCCCATTCGGTCCCGTGGTCGTTCGTGGATAAAATAGGCGAGTCCAAGGGGTATGGTTTACGGTGGAAGGTGAGAGAAGGGGGCGTAACTCTCCTGTCACAATCTCGAAGATCCCCTTGGCACCAATAGGTTCCATTCCCCTGGGATTTACCACAATCCCCTTCCTGATCGCGGTCAATAGGGGTTCAATATTATGCTTTGTTCCTATTCTCAAAAGAACATCGTTCGTAATATCCAGAAAGGCCACGGTTACCTTCTGCCCCCTGTAGGTAACATGATCTTCCCTCTTTTCCACCTCCTCAGGGCACGTTAGTGCGGCCCTTACCCTCTCCATCCGGTTCAGGTACTCCACGATATTAATATTCTCCGTCACCTTATCCAGGGTTTCTTTCTCCGCTACAATGAGAACGAATGGTCTCTCCCCAGGGAACCTAGTCTCGTGGGCTCGCAATAACATATCCAAAAAACGTGGAACCGGGTTTAAAAAAGGGTGGTCGAAGGTCAGTTCGATCTCTGTTCCTGAGGCTTTCTTGACCCTGTCCCAACAAAGCCTTCCACGTTCCTGGGCCATCCTCTGGTATTCCCACCCACCCGGACAGCCCAGATTCCATTCCACATGATACCCGTTAACCGTTCTCATTCATCTTTCCTCAGGGAGCAGATATTTCACTGGGGAATTTCAAATGCCAAAACCCTGCGGGAATTTCAAATATCAAAATGCAAATGCCAAATGTAAAGGAAGACCCCTGCAAACGGCCACAACGAGCTCAGTCGAGTCGGGGAAGAGCGGTCAATAATTGTCATTTGACATTCTTAACCTGGCTTCTAGTCTTCTCTCAGCAAGATGAAAAGGGATCTGGCCTCCGTCCAAAAGAACATCATGAAAGGTTTTTAGCGCCAAATCGGGAGAAAATCGTTGCCGCAACCCGATGATCTCGTGATTTCCCATGAAATAGCACAGTTGATACCCGGGGGTGAGGGCAAAACGGCGAACCTGACGTTGGGCCCTCCGTGGGGAAAATCCAAGCTTTTCGATCTTCGCGGCTGCTTGGGCTACGGGCATGCTGCCAGTCTGAAGCTCTATATCCAGCATAGCCCTCAGATTACGCCATAGCTGGCGTTTTAACAGGACAAGCTGTTTCCGTGGATCCTGGACGTATCCCAGCTCATCCAATAGTTGCTCGGCGTAAGACGCCCATCCCTCGTAAAAGAGAGGTGATTCGATCTGACGGCGAATCGATTTCGCATGATGAATCCGAAGATGATCCAAAATGTGGTGACCGGGATACGTCTCATGGGCGCAGAGATAGGGAGAATGGCCGGAGATCAACCGTAAATCCATCTTTCCCGGGGTAATGTAGAATATACCAGGACTTTTGGTGTTACCGGTTGAAGGGGCTCTGTACGAAGCTGTGGCCCTGAGGGATTGCAGGTAAGATGGGGTTTGGAGGACCGCAACCTCCTCCCCAGGAGGAAAGGGAATGATGTCATGTGCGTAAAAGAATCGCCGGAGGTTCTCAACCTCCCGCCGATACAGTTGCATCACTTCTTCAGGGGAAGATACTGAGGGAAAATCCTCATATATGATGTGTTTCCAGCTCTTGCGGCTATCGATCTCCCTGGCACGTTCACGGATCTTCTCTTGAGTCTCCCGATGAGCATATTGGGCGATCTCTCGGATTTCTTCAAGGGATTTGGGGTAACCCAGGCTGATATCAATGATTTTCTTGAGCCCGTTTCCGCCGATGGCGAACGACTTCCGAGACGGCAGTTGAACCAACTCCCTTTTATATCCGTTCCATGCTTCCTCTACCCTTTGATTTCTCTCAAGAAGCTCCCCGTTCCCTGCGACCCTTTCCTCAATATAGGCCCTGATATCGCGCATGTGGAATTGTAAAGCGTCCTGAACCATATTCAGCGCCACCTGGAGAGAAATCTCAGAGGGAGTACGGAGATTTTTGGCAGCCAAATCGAGAAAGCGGGGGATTTGGGCAAAAAGGGTCGAGAGATTTAACTTCACTTCTTCTGCACTATCTTGCTGGGAAAGAACCCCATCCGTTGCAAAGAGGGGTATTTTAATATAGATGGTGGGGTCATTTCGCCAGCCCTCTGCATCAGCGTATTCCCTGATAAAGCTTTCCATGCTCTGCTTGAGGAAGAGACCATCTATTTCTCCCTCCAGGTCATCTCCTGTTCCGGGCGGAATTTCACCTAACAGGTTTCGTACATATCGAATATGACCCTGAATTCCCTCCGGGGTGAGATCGTCTAAATTGCCTGAATATTGAACGGCGGCTTCGGAGCGGGGAAGGAAATAGAACTCATCACTGAGGCACTGCTGGGGAAAATGCCTTCCCATGTAGTTAAGGTAATCGCTGGCTATTGCATGGAGAGGCCTTGTCATGTAATGTCAAATTCCAAAATCCAAATGCCAAACGCGGCCGACCGCAGACGGCGGACAGCGGTCAATATTTGCCATTTTTTGAATAGCGCGATTATAGGGGAAAGGGGGTCGTCTGTCAATCAAATGCCCCCTCATGTTGGAATCGAGGGGGATATATTTTGACGGCTATCTACCAGCTTTTGCCGGGATGGTCGCAGGAAGGAAGGGGCAGGGCAACCCATCTAAGCGAGCTATAGGTAGCGGAAAATAGACCCTCGGTTGAGATTTCTTTGGACTAGCTAGAACTGTCGAAGTCTAAGCTCAGGGGGTAACTGGGCCTGGCGGGCATACTAGACATTTTCCCGGAAATCAACGATCTTCTTGCTATCTTCCTCCGGCTCTGCTGCTGTCTGCGCTGCTTTCTCCATATTACAGCTCCCCTCGAAAAACCCACCCTCTTCGATCACCAGGGTTGGGGCTATGATATTTCCATGGAGCTTGCCAGTGGAATGGATTTCTATTTTCGAAGCAGCGGAGACGTTTCCGCTCACCTCTCCGTCGACGATGAGGGTACCGACCTTGATCTCTGCGTTGACAGTCGCTGTCTCACCGATAATCAGGGCATCCCCGGAGAAAATCTCCCCGTGATACTTGCCATCCAACCTTGCTATTCCCTCAAAGATCATCTTGCCCTCAAACGTGGTATTCTTGCCCAGAAAGGCTTCCAACTCGCCGGATTTGATATCATCCTTTCCCATCATGTAAACCTCCTTCGAGAATTACCGAGAAAAACAAATGCTGGTTCACTACCCCAAGACGACTGAAAAATTAGCAAATATAATGCCAATCCTGGGCTCAACAGCCCTCGTTTCAAGGGAATATTGATCCAAAACCTTCTTTCTTATCCGGTTCTCTTTAGGACAATCCTATCTCTTCTCTTGGTAACGCTAAACTTGTCGCCTTCTTTAAACCCAAGCTGATTTACGAGTAATGGTTTACTGAGAAGAATGGTTCCTCTCTTACCAATGGTCAATGTCCTTCTCTTACGTAGTCCCTTCCTGACTCGCCTTTCGCTCACAATATCTCTAATCTTCCCAGCCTTAACTAAAGCATCGTAATACATCCTCCTCAACGGAGCCTTTGGTTTAATGCCCAACGCTTTCCTAATTTCCGCGGCGGTCATGCCCTTATTAACCATGTCAATGAGTTTTTTGGAATCAGCTTTCATATCCTTACCCTCCTTTCAGAAATTCCTTCTCCCCCCTTTCCCTCCATCTCCCGGTTGGGAGGCCTCCTTGAGCTTTCCTCATTGAAGTTGGTCGCGAACGACCTAAGCCACATCCTTCTCATCATGATGATTTACCAGGCGAAATACTAATCCCTAGCATGAAGGTTCCAAGCCGCCACAAAGCCCAGGCCCCTTTCCGTTAGAGCCCGCGCAGTCCGGTTTACTGCCGAATGCTTGTCAAGGAAATTCTGCTCTAGGTGCGGCATGTCGCCGGATGTGAGGATATCCTCCTTGTCTCGAAAATAATCGAGGATGTCCGAGGGATGTTTACGCGTTGGCTCAATATCAGTATCTCCCCCTTCGTGCTTGGCCGAGATATTGGGCACGCTGGGGGCCACCTCGAGCAATTCATCCCTCCGATCATAGGGCTGCCGGACGATGCTCTTCCAGGTTTCGGTGATGTGGTGTTCAATCCGCACCTGATCCTCAAGGCCCAGCTCCCTACGAATCTCGCCGCTCAGCTTCAGGGTCTGGGAGTCAACGGAGTTGCTCAAGTTGAAGCCAACCACGGGGGTGGAGCCGTCCTCCCGCGAGAAAAGCCGAGCGGCCATCAGGGTCCAGAGCAGGGCGTAAGGGTTGTCGTTGCCCATGAAGACCGAGATCTTAAACTCCATATCAATTCCGAGCTTATGGAGGATGTAACCGAGAAGTACGGTACCGGGATTGACGTTCAGCACCTGACTGATACCGTATTCAGTGTAGTAGTAGAGGAATTCATCGACCCATCTCAGCGCATGCTCATTGGGTTGACCAATCCCCCCGAAATAGCCTGTGATGGTCTCCGCCCCACCCAGGTGCACGTTGGATCCATCGGTGCCCCTCGTATCCAGGGTTTCCACGTAAGTGGCCCCAACGATCTGCATCGCGGCGGCAACGGCAAGGATATCCCCCTGATCGGCCTCCTGTTCCTTCATTTTGCGGACCCTGATGTATCGACCGGGGATGACCTCCTGGTGCTCGATGGCGTGTTTGGCCTCAGCAATAAGCCATGGAAAGTATTGAAAGGCACTGATCTCCAGGGTGACGGCATGCTCTTCATCAAAGGTCATCTCCTCAACCCGAGCTCCAACCACTTTACGGCGAAAATCGGCGATGGAGATGAAAGCGCCACGGTCACGTTCTGCCACTAGCCATTCCAGATCTTTTAAGTAGGGAGAGTTCAGTTGACGGAGCCGCCCGAAAAGATGGAGGAGTTTCCGGGACTCCCGCGCTTTCTCGTTGATCTCCTCGGGAGTTCCGTATTTTTTCACTACCCCAAGCACCGCATTGACTGCGTAATTGTCCGGCTTTAGAAGGAACCGATTCAACTCCTCCAAGACGGAGGAGTCGATCATCAAGCGCTCTCTCAAGCCTTCATCCATGCCCATGACCTCCTTAATGGAACCCCTCTCTCATTGAAAATCCGTATGACTTCCTCCATGGTATCGAAGAGAAACTCCTTTGACAAGGCATGTCGGGTACGATTTTGCCTGTTCTTCTTACTCTTTGCTTCTTTCACCCTGCCCTCCTCCCTTCGTCCCCCTATTCTCAGCCCCCAACTCCTCTAAAAGCTCACAAAATACCTCCCACAAGCGAACGAGCTTATTGAGGGCCTTCTCCATTTTCTCCTTCTGTTCTTCGCTCAATGACTCTGAGAATTCATCGACCAATTTCTCCACCGCGCCTTGAAGGACGGTCATCTTCTCCTTGAAGGCTTCCCAGTGCCTATGGGCTCCTTCAAGTTCGGGCTGGATGTCCTTAAGGATTCCCAAGCTCTCCTCAATGGAATCTTGCCTCTCCTCCAACCTGGATATTCTTTTCTCCATGCTTGCCTGAAAGTCTGTGAGCCTATTGTTTATGGAGAACATCATTCCAGCCAAGAAAACCAAAATACAAAACATAATTCCCATAGCTATTTTTGCCCCATGCCTCTTAAGAGGGCCTTCCCTTTTTTCCATGGATTATCACTCCTTCTAAAGTATGAAATTTTTGGACTCTTCAAACCTCATGCTATCAGGGCGCATATAGCGGAATTTCTCCGCTATATTGAAATCATAACTTTTCTTGTCACGATCGATTTGTGCTATCCAGATGGAATGATGGAATGTCGGAATAGTAGGTATCAAAACGAAAAAGCAATATTCTTGCCCAAGGAGCACTCCGTTTGAGGAATGCTTCGCTGAGGCTCAAGGCAAAGGATTCTCGGCCTTAAGCCTCAAGTCCCCCGCACGTGGACGGTCCTCTAACCTCTATCACGGTAATATGTACCCGTTGAACCCATCATTCCAGTACTCCATTATTCCACTATTCTACCTTGGCAGCTTGCCATGTTCTTCCAGTCTTCCCCTTAGTGCGCCGAGATCGAGGCGATTGAGGGTCTGCTTAAGGGGTTTCCCCGTCTTTTTACCCCAACCGTGCAGCTCGTAGTAGCGGTCGAGCATCTCTTCCCACGCCTCCGGGTCAATGTTGAACCTTCCATCGAGGGGCTGTGTGGTGAACCGCTTCGGCGGCATATCATCTGCCCTGGTCCATTTCGTATGGAGGACATTGAAGCACTTCTCCAGATTGAAGATCCGTTCTCCGAGGCGCATCATCCGGGCGCTGTCGACTTTTTTTCCGGTGGCCGCTGAATACAGACGGGCGTAATCCTCGGGCAGAAGCATGTCCACCCCGCACAACCCATGCACGAAGTAGCACATCCCCAGGGAATTAGACAGCGCCTGGAGTTTTTCGAAGAAGAAGACCAGGCGTTCCTTGTTTTCATAAGAGCCTTTTTCCCCAACCGAGGGGATTCCGAAAAGGCGCTGGCAGAGCGATCCCGATACGTCCTTGAGCCGTTCAGTCCTCACGGCCCCCCTTGTATGAGTCCCCCCTCTTGCCGCCACTACCGTCCCGAGTGCCCAAGCTGGGCACGCCCACAGAGTCTCGAACAGCTCCTGTCCCTTCACCTGAATACAGCAATCCCCGGTCCCTGGGAGCTTCTCGGATGCCCCCCGACACCCCTCTGCCAACAGGTCCCCAAAGCCGCGCCGGTGGGCAATGCTCGTGAGAAGCTCGGAAACAGCCTCTTCATTCCCCCATCGAAGCTTGAGGCCACCGGTTTCTTTTTTCGTGATCAACCCCTTCTCATAGCACTCGAATGCCCAGGCAATCGCTCCGCTGGCGTTATCTTCGTCCAAGCCAAGGTCATTGCACAGGGCATGGGCCCTGAGAATCGCTTCGGGATCGAACAAGTCCAGTCTGGCGGCGAAGTTGTGAATGGAGTTGAATTGCAAGGCCTCACTCGCTACGGGCTTTCCCTCTTTTATAACCCGATAGACCTTCCAACAGTGCATGGGACAGGATCCGCAGGTTTTTGAGGCCACCATGTATGGCAAAAATGCGTCCGGCAGTATTCGCTCTTTTTTTTCCGGGCTGGGGATCCCCCCGGAAAAATTCCGGTAAGGGCTTTCGATCTCCCATGGCTCTTGGCGGTAGACACCATAACGTCGTGCCGCCATCGCGAAGGGGCTCGCGTTGATTCTGTCTACACACTCTTTTGCGACATAATCGAAATTGCCTTGATGGGCCGCCTCAACTGCCCCGGTTTCCCTCACCGCAATGGCCTTCAAATTCTTGGATCCCATCACCGCCCCGATCCCACACCGGCCCGCTGCCCTGGCCTCATCCACAATGACGCACGCAGACCTGGCGAGATTCTCACCGGCAGGTCCTATGATCATCAATTTGAACTGATCTCCGAGCTCCTTATGGAGAAGCTCGGCCGTCTGGGAGACCGTCTTGCCTCGCAGGTGAGGAGCGTCGATAATATCAACGCGCTCGTCCTCGTTGCAAAGGTAGACGAGGTCGTCAGCCTTCCCCTTGATGACGAGGTTGTTTATGCCCGCAAATCTCAGTTCCCTGCCGAAATTACCCCCAACGTTGCTGGAGCCTATCCCGCCCGTGAGGGGATTGAGCGTGTCTATATTGGTTCGACACGCGCCCGGCGCCGATGTGCCAACCAGTGGCCCCGTCCCCACCACAATGATATTAGATGGGTCGTAGGGGGAAATACCCAAGGGCAACTCGCTGAACAGAATGTATTGATTGACTCCCTGTCCCCCAATCCATTCCGCGTATTTCTTGTAACTCTCGAGATTCACTTTTCTCGCAGAAAGATCCACCCGCATTATTTTTCCGCCGAGCACATTCATGGTAACTCTCTGTGTGAAAAGGGCAGGTTCAGCTCGTTATTGTTCATTCTTCAATGGAGATCGCTTGCCATTTGGCAGCAACCCCGAGAGATATCTCCAGGGCAGCTACTTGAGGGGATGGAAAGGAAACGTTCTGGATCCAGACCTATCGTTCCTCGTCAGGAGGGGAACTTGCACCGCCTTCTTCAAATCGATCCTAGATTACGCCCCCTATCAGCGTCTCCGTGGTTTGGACACCCTGTAACCCCCGAATCTGATTGATAACCATCTGGGAAAGGTCAGGTATGCTTTTGGCTTCAACTTGTACTACTACATCCCAGCGGCCGAAGACCAAATCTGTTTCCTGAACCCCCGGGAGAACACTGATCTGGGGTATGGTATTGGCTTCTAGCCCGGGAACTAAACTCACCAAGATATAGGCCTTGACCACTTTATCACCTCCTTCTCTCCGTTTTGGTTAAATGTTATATTCCCATTGGTTAGCAGAAACGTATCCCAACCAACAGCCTGCTTGACACAGATACGACCTGGCGAACAGAAAGGGAGATACGAGCCATAATAGCAGAACATAAAGGCGGTTACAAAAAAAATCAGGGTCAAATTGACCCTGATTTTTCTGGATGAAATATTGCCCGTTTGGATACCTGCTCTATATCATGCCTTCCCTCGCAGGCCAGAGTTTCTCAGCCGTCCAAACGAACCATAGCCCTCGGCAGCCAAAAATACCTTCTATTCAAAGATTCTAAACTCAACCCTCCTGTTTGCCTCACGACCCTCCTTCGTGATGTTAGAGGCAATGGGACTAGATTCTCCATAACCCACTGCCGTAAGATTCTCCGGAGGGACACCCTTTGAAATAAGGTACTCCATCACCGATTTCGCCCTTCTCTCCGAAAGCCCCTGATTATAATTCTCTGGGCCGGTGCCATCGCTATGGCCCGCAATTTCCACCCTGACATGTTGTTCTTCCTTTAAGACAGCCACGTGCTTATCCAGAATGGCCCGACTTTGGGGGGTGAGTTTGGCCGAATCGAACCCGAAGTATACCCCTCTTAGAATGATGATCTTCTTCGGTGCAGGCGGAACAGCCACCGGCTTTGGCACGGCAGGGGTTGCTGCTGGGGGTGCTGCCGCGGGCTTGGCAGCCGGAGGCGATGGAGCGGCTTTCACTACCGGTTTAGGCGGGGCAGGTTTGGGGGGCGCCTGAGCCAACTCGGCCTGTTGAGCCAGATTACGGGCCTCTGCTAATAAGGCCATTGCCTCTTTGGTACGACAACCCCAGTAGGTCTCGACCCCCTTCCTCGCCAACTCCTGGGCCTTGGCAATCTTCTCAGGGGCATACTGAGCCCCTGGAGATTTCTCCGCCTTTTCAATGGCCGCCTCGGTTTGAGCAAAATCGTCGGGCACACCGACGGCTTTGTTCCGAACCCCGAAGTACGCGTTCTTAGCACAGCCGGTTAGGCCAGCTAGAACCATGAAAAACGACAAAACAACCAGCCAAGCTATTGCCCTATTCCTCATGAAACCTTCTCCTTCCCTCTTTTTGTTGTTTTTCTTACCATAAACGGATATGGCATAACAAGATACTTCCGAAAAATATCAAATTGGGCCGATCGGCTCTTACAGGGTTACTCTTTTTCTTTTGTTATCACAGATGTCCGCAAAAATAAACTCCTTTCCTTGATAATTATGGGCTCATAGTATTTACTGCTCTTTGTCGCTATTTATTGCATTTTTCCGGATACGACTTAGGGGATTCGAATATTTCATCAAATCCCAGATTTTCTCGAAATATCTCCTATTTCCTCGCGATTTCAGCCCGCGAGGGGAATAACGGACTCTACGGGAATAATGATCTTCAGATTCCCAACAAGTAAAAGGGACGATGCTTCGCCGCTTTGGGTCATGCTTTCCGGGGAGCTGAGACATGGGTTTGGCAATACAGGAGCCTTCAACGTTCCTGAAGAGCACGTCCATACTGACGAATCTCCCAAGAAAGGGTTCCCCTCATAATCAATCCGACGGTTGACTAAGAGTGAAAATCATGAGAGAGTAATGCCGCCATAACATGCTAAAATCAATTGGAAAATCAGGCATAGGTGAGCAAAGCGGCAAAAGGTCCCCCCCGTCGGATATCCACTTGAAAAAGGGGTGGGAAAAGGGGATCCCGGTTATCCTCTGGGGAGATGGTTTAGGTACATTCGGTGGAAAGGATCAGGATGATGAGACGTGAGGGAAAAAATCTTGCTCGGAAAGGGATTCACGAAATTAAGCCCTACATTCCCGGGAAGCCGATACAGGAGATCAAGCGGGAACTGGGTTTGAATGACGTGATCAAGCTGGCATCCAATGAAAACCCCTTGGGTCCCTCTGCTCTCGCCGTGAAGGCGATTAAGAGGGCGGTAGATCGAATTCATCTCTACCCGGATGCGGAGAGCCACGAGCTCAGGAATGCCTTCTCGGAGACCCTCGGGGTACCGCCCGATTACCTTATTTTCGGAAATGGAGGCGAAGAGATAGTTACCCTGATAGGAAAGGCCTTTATCAACGAAGGGGAACGCTGTGTCATCCCCCATCCCGCCTTTGACGCCTATGAAACTGTTGTCAGGATCATGGGAGGGATCGTCTGTTTCAGCCGTCTTCTGGAATATCGGATTGATCTCGATGATATGGCCGAGAAAATAGATGAGAAGACAAAACTCGTCTTCATCTGTAATCCCATGAACCCTACGGGGACGATTGTGACCAGAGATGAGCTCGACGCCTTTTTCAAGAGGATTCCACCGGAACCCGTGGTGGTTTTCGATGAGGCCTATTGCGACTTTGTATCCGACCCGGGCTATCCCGATGGGATTGAATATGTTCGGCGGGGAGGAAATGTGATCGTCCTGCGAACCTTCTCCAAGGTCTACGGCCTGGGTGGGATTCGCATTGGCTATGGAGTAGGCAAATCCGAGTTGATCCATCTTCTCCGACGGGTCAAGGAACCCTTCAACGTCAACGCCCTTGCCCAGATCGGGGCCCTGGCGGCCCTGCAAGATCGTAAACACCTCGAAAGGACGATAAGCCTCGTCCATCGGGAAAGAGTTTACCTCTATCGGGAGCTTTCGGGCATGGGCGTGAAGTTCGTCCCCACGGAGGCCAACTTCATCTTCATCGACGTTGGGCTCGATTCCACGCTCGTTTTTCAAAGGATGCTGGAAAGGGGCATCATCGTCCGCCCGGGAAATATCTGGGAACTCCCTCATTTCATCAGGCTCACCATCGGCACCAGGGAACAAAACCGGCGCTTTATCAGGGCGTTGAAGGATATCTTAAACCGAGGGTCCTGAACTAATCCTCCTCGCGACGTGCTTCAACTCGGTGGATTCTTCGTCCCTCAGTCCCGTTCCAAGGGAAAAGTAAGACATCGAGGGCCGCCTCCACCCCTGGTAAAGATATTTATCTCTGGCTTGAGTACTTCGAATCCTAAAGCTTCCATTTTTTCATTGAGCTTCAAATTTTCCTTAAATGATACTACTGTTTTTCCATCAAGCGATAGCACATTATTTTTCAATTCCATAGCTTCTTCTCCACTCACCTCGAGTATTGTAAACCTTTTATCCCTCAAAATTTCGATAAAAGAATTGGGCAGGGATTCAATGCAAGCCACGCAGATGCGTTCTCCGATCACCACAAACAACAAGTCCAAGTGGAGATATTTTTCTGGAAATTCAACGGGAATTACCTTGAGGTCAAGTCCCTTAAATGCTTTTTCGGCTTCCTTAATGCCCTCAATTGTGGATCTGGCACCAACCCCGATAGCCATAGTCTCATCATCCACATAATGAATATCCCCTCCCTCCAAGGACCCCCTCAACACTCTGCCTAAAATAGGAATGCCTTCTTTGGTAAATGCCTCCTCAGCGAAATCCTCCTCACCTTCCCTCAGGGATTCCCTGAATCTCCCCAGCAATACCCCCTTCGTAGTAGAAACACCAATATCCCTCGTATAAACCTGATAACAGCGGTCCTTCCTACATTCAACATACAGCGCCTTTATCCCAGCTGAGGTTAGCATATCCGAAAACTCTTGATGCTGCTTTTTTGCCTCCCCAGGTTCAAAGGTCTGTCCTTCTCTTATGGCTTTTGCCGCAGGTTCGTTGATAGGGACCCACCTATAGAAGTCAGGTTTACATAATGCCACTATTCGCAATCTTCCATATTCACTTGTGACTCCCACATCTCCCTCCTATCCCGTAACATAGTTTATGCTGATGATTAAATGGGCATGGTTTCCTTCCCTCCGCTCCGGTGTCATCGGCTATTCCCACATCCCCTCCGTTAGCCTGTCGATGACGACGACAACGACGGTTGTTATGAGGATAAAGAAGACCGAAACTGCCGCAATGGCTGGGGAATAAGAATATCGAAGGGAAGAGAAGATCTTTATGGGGAGTGTGGTCACGGTGAATCCCGCCACGAGAAAAGCAATGAAATACTCGTTGAGGGAAAGGATGAAGGAAAAGAGGACTCCCGCAAAGATGTCGTTCCGAACCAGGGGAAGCGTGACTGTGGTAAATACCCTCAATTCCGTGGCCCCCAGGTTCATTGCCGCCTCTTCCAGCTCCCTGTTTACCGACTCAAATCCCAGGGAAATCAGCATCAGAGGCAGGGTGGTGTAAAAGATGCCGTGCGCAATGATAACGTTGAGAACGTTTCCGGAGTAGCCCATGGAATAGAAGAAGGCCATAAAAGCGATTCCGATGATGACCGGCGGCAGAAGAAAGGGCAACAGCCCCAATGTTCTGATGGCATTGGCGAAACGAATATCGTATCTGTTGAGGACGAAGGCCAACACAAGGGCGATGGAAGTCGACAGAATGGCCGTGCCGCTGGCGATGATCAGGCTGTCCCTGATAGCCTCACGCCAATCCGACGCCTGCAGAAACTCTCTATACCACTGCAGGGAGAGTCCCTTCGGTGGAAAAACCATGAAGATATCCGATGTGAATGAAACGGCGATCACAATCAGCAGGGGAACGGTCAAGAAGATCACGATGGATCCGAAGTATGCCCCCAGGATAACTCTGCCCGTCCTTTGGAGCTTCATCCCTTGGCCCCCATTGAGAGGCTCTTTGTACCGGCCAGCTTGGCGATTATCCAAATAGTCACAATTGCGAAAACCATCAAAATAAGGGCCATGGAGGCTCCAAAGGGCACGTTTGACTCATAGGTTGCCTGATCACCGATAATGATGGCCATTGTCCACTGCCGGGGCCTGCCCAGAATAGAAGGCACCACATAGGCCCCCAACGTAAGGATGAATACGAGCAGAGCTCCGGAGATAATGCCATCCTTTGAGAGGGGAAGCGTCACGTTTACAAAGGTCTTCCAGGGTCCAGCCCCCAGATTCAACGAGGCCTCTTCGTATTCTCGGCTGATGCCCTTGAGCGTGCCGTAGAGGGTCAGAATGATGAAGGGCATGAAGACATAAACCAGACCGATAATCACGGCGAGAAGGCCAGGCGTGTAGCTCCGGGTTTGCTCGATAAGGCCCATCCAGGCGAACAGATTGCTGATTCCCGCGTGCTTGGAAAGAATAACGGTCCACGCATAGCTTCGGATAATGTACGACAGCCACAGTGTGCTGATTACCAAGATGATATAAAAACGCTTTTTCGACGCGATCCGTGTGAGGTAATACGTAAAGGGATATCCCAAAAGAAGGCAGAGGACGGCGGTAAGCGCGGAGATTTCTACGGTAAAAGCCAGCCTTTTGAGGTAGAGCGGCTTGGTGAAGAAGCGTATATAGTTCTCCAGGGTGAATGCCGGTTCGTAGAACCCCCCCGGAGGGTGATAGTAAAAGCTGAAGGCGACAAGCATGGCCAGGGGGATGAGAAAAAAGATGATCAGCATCCCCAGAGGGTAAGCCACAATGTACTTGAGCCTCCCTCCTTGGCGCCTCACAACGTATCCTTCTCCAACAGCCGAAACGCTTGCCGGTCTAGGATCACCCGGACCGTGTCTCCCTCAAAAAACTCGGATCTTCCCGTCTGATAGGACGCAATAATCTCCTGACCAGCCCGGGTACGGATGTAATACTCGATGAGTTCCCCTACATGTCGTTTGAAATCAACCGTGCCGAGGAAACTATTTTCGCCGGATTTATCCGTTTCAACGCTGAGTCGAACCGATTCAGGGCGAATTGAAATGAGACATTCCTTTCCATCGGCCACTTCGAGATCCGTCTCGGTGAGGGAGATTCGCCCATCGGGGGTCATGAGGTGGACGGCCTCATGGTCCACCCCCTGTACCGTTGCCGGTATTAGGTTAATTGTCCCGATGAAGTTGGCCACAAATGGGGAGGCGGGATTGAGGTAAATCTCCCGAGGACTTCCCACCTGGTCGATTCGTCCTTGGTTCATTACCACAATCCGATCGGACATGGACATGGCCTCCCTCTGGTTGTGGGTCACGAAAATTGTGGTTATCTGTATCCGCTTCTGCAGTCTCCTGAGCTCAACCTGCATCTCCTCCCGCAGGTTCTTGTCCAGGGCGGCAAAGGGCTCGTCAAGGAGGAAGACCGATGGATTCATGGCCAGCGCCCTGGCGAAGGCCACCCGTTGCTGCTGTCCACCGCTGAGCTGCTGAATCTTCCTCCTCTCCATACCTGAGAGCTTGACGAGGTTGAGGAGCTCTATAACCTTCTCGCCTATATCAGCGCCTGAAAGCTTCCGGATGCGCATGCCATAGGCGATATTGTCGAAGACGTCCATGTGGGGGAACAGGGCAAGGGATTGGAAGACCATGCCGGCATTCCTGCGGTAAGGAGGGAGAGCCGTCACGTCCTGACCGTCGATGAAAATCTGGCCACTGGTGGGCTCCTCGAACCCGGCAACAAGGCGCAAGGTACGAGTTTTGCCGCATCCGCTCGGGCCAAGAAGCGTGACGAACTCCCCTTCCTCGATGGCCAGGTCAACGTTTTCCACCGCCCGGATGTTGGGCGCAAAGGTTTTGGAGAGGTTTCTCAGTTCAACGCGTCCCATATCCCTGAACCCCTCGGTTCCCCTTGTATCACTTAAGAATCATCTCGTTCCATTTCTCCTTGAGCCACGTCTCCTTTTCCCCGGTGAAGAGCTCGTAATACGGAGTAATGGCTGCATCAGGACCTGGGCCAGCAATGGCCCCGTAGTCCTTCTTGGTAAGGGTGAGATACTGGGGACTTACTGTTGGCGATGTGCCGAGAGCCAAGCTCACCCTGTCCTGAACCTTTGGAGCGCAGCAGTAGTTCACGAAGACATGGGCTTCTTTGGCCTTTTTGCTGGTGCTGAGAAGCATCCACTCTCCATGGTCGAGGACGCCGCCCTCTTTGGGGAACACGCTTCTCACATGAGCACCCTTGCTCGCCATGACCGTGGTCACATCATGATACAGTTGTCCCATGGGGACCTCCCCGGTCTTGAGGGCCTGTTCGAATGTGGCCTCGCTTTCGTACCACATTTTCACATTAGGCTTTACCTCGCTCAGCTTCTTCATGACCTTCAAGATGCCGTTCTTCGTATCGAGGATCTTCTTTCCGCCAAAGAACGTCGTCGAGGTGATCTCCAGGAGAAAGCTGTTATCCACGAGCTTCAACAGGCCGAGCTGATCCTTGTGTTTAGGGTCCCAAAAGGCCCTGTAAGAGTCAGGTTTGTACTTAATAACGTCGTAGTTGTACACCAGGTTGATATACCAGGACAACGCCCCGATCCCGACCAGCCTTCCCTTGGCATCTCGGCGGAAAAACGGCTTGGCCAGATATTTGAGGTTGGGTATCTCCGATTCCGAATAGGACGCCCAGAGACCTTCCTTCATTCCGCGTAACACCGCGGTCACGGAGAAAATCGCCACATCCACGGGCGCCTCGCCAGCCTTCACTGCACTTCGGACTTGTTGGATCATCACCGGCCCAGTGGGTTCCGCCTGGGATTCGACTGCGATGCCCGTCTCCTTTTGGAAGGGTGCGAAGAGCTCCTTATCGAGCACCTTCTTAAAGAACCCCCCATAGACGGCAACCTTCAAAGGTTTCTCGGCGGCGCTGGCCGAGAAATTCGGCATCATGGTTAGCCCACCCATGGCGGCTACGCCCACCGCCGTTTTTCCCATGAACTCCCTTCGGGTCAATCCCTCCTTCTTGGTCTTTTGGGTTTTCATACCATTACCTCCTTTCTTTAGGGGATACCTCTATTAACAGTCCATGTCCCCACGGACTTCCTGCTCCAGTCCATCCTCGGCCGTATCCACGTGAGTATATCGGGCAGATCAAACGATGGTCACCCCTCGCCGATCCGGAAATATCCGAGCAGTTCGATATTAGTTGAATACAGGATCCAAGTCAAGCCCGGAAACACGACCCAACATAAGGGAAAGCCTAGCACTATCTTGGGCAGATTTTTTTGAAATTGTTTGAACCGGGGTGGCTTATGGCTTAGCAGGAAAACCTTTAACCGGTTTATACGAGGGTGAGGTGGGGCGATGGGGGTTTATTCCTTCTGGAGAACAATGTGGGCTCGGTAGCGCCCATCACGGTTATCACCTCTGTGTTCAAGGGAATTGGCCCCGTATCCACGTTTTTGTATTTTGATATGATAGGTTTCAGGGATATACTCCATCCCACATTCGATCCTTTTCCTTTCAAGAATCTTATCCCCATCCACGAGCAGATCTTCTCGGTAATGTTTCACCCTCTTAAAACTCAAATCGAAGCTCACAGGAGTAATACCAACAACCCTCTCGTCCACCCAGACTTTTGCACCGGAGGGCGAAGAGGTAAGACGTATGGTGTCGTGTTCTGGTGCCAATTCCTTTTTCTTGAAAGCGCCCGGTCCCGTCCAGCGAGGACGAGCACATCCTCCAATTATCAGAACTGTAGTGGTAAGGGCAATCAGCCCAACTGCTGCCTTTGTGGTAAAATCCATATATCCCCCCAGTAACCTTTTTTGCCCGACGCGTTATGCCTCTGTCACCTAGCCTTGCCTTTCTACTATCCTAATCCTTTTCTTCACGATGGAATCCATTTTCCCGTCCATTGTAGTACTCGTCAATGAGCGCATATACTTTTTCCAAGTCCGGAGCGAACGTTACATCCAAGCCTGCCCTGACTACTTGATAACCGGTGGTTGGTCTGCCACAGTATATATCCGTAGTCTTGGTAATATTGACGGCCTTTTCCTCTCCATTGGGGTTTGAATCGATTGAATGAGCCTTCTCTCCTCCGATCATGGTACGTCTCCCCATCGTTCGTGTGCCTCTTTGTAGGGTGTTTTTTCACCAGTTTTGATGGATAAAACACATTTCGGGAAATTGCATATTTTGTGCCAAGACGTGCCTATACATAAATAATTGAAATTAAACGATAAATTTGATACCTCTCCTTTGAGCCTGAACAATTTTTGATAACGTCCGTAAACTTTTTTCACCCATTTAAGGAGGAAGGAAAGGTGGATCTGACGAAACTTTTTGGACGGAGAATCAACGAGAGCGCTCAGCAATAGATATTTCCAGCTCATAGAGGCTGTTTTCTTGCTCATCGGTCGGCATAACGCCCGGATTCGATTTTCGAACCTTGCTCATAGCCTCATTCACGGATAGGCCTTTGTTGATCCAATAGGCTGCAGCCATAGTGCCGGTTCTTCCTATCCCGGCGTAACAATGGACTAATACCTTGCCCTGGCCTACGGCCCGATCCACGACTTCCAAAAATGTCTTCAAATCGTCCAGCCTGGGAGCCGAGAAGTCCTTTAGGGGAATGGAATACCTCTTATATCCTATCGCCTCAACTTCCTCGATGTCATAGTTGGGACTTTGTTCCCCCTCATCGAGGAGCGAGATGATGCTCCTAAACCCCTCCTCATAGAGTTTCTTGACTTGGCCGGTCGTCGGATTACTGCTTCCTAGTACCAGGGGCTCGTCAATCCACCAGGAGCTCATGTCTTTCCTCATCCAGTTCTATTGCAATAAGGAGTAAAGCATATGCTATCTGATTGCTCAATCCCTTGAGATCCAACGGCTTATCCGGATTTAGGCTCTCCGATACAAGGCGCGACAAATCAGGAAATGAAGAGATCCTTGGAGGAGAAGTTGGGGTCGCTCGTTAGGTTGACACCCAGGCGCCTCAGGCCAGCCTCATCGCCCGGGGTGGGGATATGGGTCATATGGGCCTCGCAGTTCTGAAGGTCCTTGAGCCTTTCAACGGCGAGCTGGGGGGCGGAATTCGTGGTCGCACTGATGCTGAGGGCGATGAGGGTTTCCTCCATGTCGAGGCTCACCGATTTTTCGTTCAGGATCTCCGTTTTCAGATTTTTCACCGAGTCAGTGATAAAGGTGGGAAGCAGTTTGATCTTTTCGGGAATGCCCGCCATGTGCTTGATGGCGTGGATCACCATGCTCGACGCGGCGTGCATGAGGGGTAAATTGCTCCCCGTAATTATCGTTCCATCATTCAGTTCAATGGCCGCGCCCCAGTAAATTCCCTCATTGCCCTTGTTTCGTTCCCGGGCATCCCGTGCGGCCTCCCGGCTCAGGTTGAAATCCTTGAGAAAAAGCTCGACCCGCTGAACAGTATCCCGGTCTGAGAAACCCATGACGTACTCGCAGCGGTACCGGAAATATCGCCGGATTATCTCCAGCCTGGCGGCCTCCTGTGTGACCTCATCATCGATGATGGCGAACCCGGCCCTGTTGACTCCCATGTCCGTGGGGGATTTATAGAAGGAAACTCCCCCCGTGATCTTTTCGAGGATCCTTTTGAGCATGGGGAACACCTCGGCGTCCCGGTTGTAGTTGATCGCCATCTCACCATAGGCTTCGAGGTGGAAGGGGTCGATGAGGTTAAAGTCCCGGAGGTCGGCGGTGGCGGCCTCATATGCCACGTTCACGGGGTGCTTGAGCGGAAGGTTCCAGATGGGAAAGGTTTCGAACTTGGCGTAGCCGGATTTGATTTCCCTCTTGTAGTCGTGATAGAGCTGGGAGAGGCAGGTGGCCATCTTCCCGCTCCCCGGACCGGTAACGATGACGAGGGGGTTGTCAGTCTCAATGTACTCGTTGGCGCCGTAACCCTCATCGCTCACTATCAGTTCCACGTCCGTGGGGTAGCCCTTGGTGTAGCGGTGAGTTGAGACCGGGATATTCCGCCTCTCCAGCTTGTTCCTGAAGAGAAGGGCTGCCGGTTGCCCTTCGAAGCGTGTGATCACGACACCCAGAACATCGATGCCCCAGTTCCGGAGGTCGTCGATCAGCTTGAGCGCGTCGGAGTCGTAGGTGACGCCGAAATCCGCCCGGATCTTCTTGCGTTCGATGTCCCCGGCATAGATGCAAAGGAGGATGTCCGCCTCGTCTTTAAGCTCTCGGATAAGCCGCATCTTGACGTTGGGGTCATACCCGGGCAGCACCCGCGCGGCGTGGTAGTCGTAGAGGAGCTTCCCGCCGAACTCGAGGTAGAGCTTGTTGAAGCGGTTCACCCTTTCAAGGATTTCGGATGCCTGCTCTTTGATATACTTTTCGTTATCAAAGGCCCTTTTCTGGATCATCGTTTCTCCCCTGGATTGGACCAAAACTACCTTCTTTCACAACGATTTTAAAGGCTTTTTGCGCGATAGAACCCATGAAAGTATTTTTAGCTTGGTCTAACCAGTTCTAGTGCTTTAACAGGACAAATCTCCATGCACAACCCACATCCATCACATTTTCCCCCGTGAAGTCTAAGCGCCGGGGCGAATTCAATGGCCCCGTAAAAACACACCTTCTCGCAACGTTTGCACCCACCCTTGGTCAGGTTTATACATTTCTCTGAATCCACCCGGGCAACCATTGGTGGGTTTTTAGCTAGCTCATCAATTGTTACAATATGTCGCAACGTTTTCCCTCGAATGCTTTCCAAAGAATCGAGGGATTCACATTCCATATAGTTTGAAAGACCTCTTAAGAGTTTTTGAAAATGCCCATACCCGTGCCACATGATACTGGTACATATCTGAACCGTTGTTGATCCCAACATAATATATTCTATAACGTCCTCCCAGCTCGTGATGCCTCCGCACGCTGAGATCGGGATTCTTACCGCCTTGGCTACCTCTGACACATGGCGTTGCGTAATGGGTTTAATGGCTGGACCCCTGTATCCACCATATGCAGCCAGCTTCGGCAATCCCGTTGAAATATCCACTCCGGCAAAGGAACGGATGGAATTTCCTATGGTGAGAAAATCAGCCCCCGCCCGTTCAGCTGCAAGAGCCATCGGCACCATGTTGTGAGTGGTTGGGCTCAGCTTGATACCAACTGGAAGTGTCACTGCTTTTTTTACCGCTTTAACTTGATCAAAGCAGCTGTTAGGATCATTGCCCATCTGGAAACCAACCCTGTCTTGGTCTGCAGGCATAGGACAAGAAACATTAATCTCAACCATAACCACTTTCCCCGTATCCTCAATTATCTTCGCATTTCTTCCGGTATCTTCAGAATTTGGATGGGCTACGACACTTGCTATGATTGTGCTACCATCTTCATAGGCCTTATCTAATTCCCTCTCTAACCAATCTCGCAGCGTCATTGTCGTATACAATTCAATATTCACCATTCCAATCGGATTTTTTCCATGCTTAACGAGTTTCATTCGACCACAGCGAGGATGCTTCTCCCATTTTGACGGTGGTGCAAAACTCTTGGGAACAACGCCGCCGGCCCCTGCTTTCCAAGCTCGATTTGATCTCTGACCATCCCAACTCGGAGTCGCCGAAGCCAATATTAATGGATTGCGCATCTTCACACCCGCAAATTTCACCTCTAAGTTGGTCATGTGGTCCCCTCTCTCTCCACCCTTTTCATGTATTTCTTTAGGCCTCTTCTTCCCAAAGCATTTGACATGCTCTTTTTAGTGATAGCCACACCATTCCATAACAGTCAGAGCCATAATCTTAGTTGCGGCAACCACATCATTCGTGTCCACCCACTCATTGGTTGCATGCATCTGTTCTGTCAAACCGGGTCCGAAAATCAATGTCGGGGTGTTGCCGTATTTTATCAGATACCTCGTATCAGCAGCTCCTTGCCTTCCTGTGACCTGTGGTTCCCTCCTGAGAACTACTCCAAACTTTTCACTCACGGTAGTAACAATTGGATGATCCGGAGATATCTCAGCTGGATCACCGCAATAACCGACAAATTTCACTTCAGGTGGGTTGTTCTTGAGCCAGGGATCCCTTCTTGAAAAAGTCAATACATGATCAACAAAGCTCTGCTTCACTTCAGTTGTATCTTCTCCGGGAAGAGTAGCAATACTCCCTTTCAGCAGACACGTATCAGGGAATGCACTCGCGAAGGTCCCAGCTTCAAATACACCAACCATACAGGGGAGCGCGCTTCGATTATCAGGATAGAGGGGATGTCTCAATTCATTGATCCTGATTTGTTCAAGGTTTGAAACTGCCTCCATGATCGCGTAGCCCTTTTCTATTGCATTGACACCCTCCCATCGTCTCTGGATCCCGGCCGGTTTCCCTCTAACAGAGATTTCGAACCAAATCCTCCCGATACAGGCGGGCTGAACATTAAGACTACTGGTCTCACAACAGATCCCGGCATCAGCCTGGTACCCCTTCATTACACACGCCAGTGTGCCATTTCCGCTTTGCTCCTCATCCACCGTGTATTCAAGGATTACGTTCCCTTTTAGTTTCACTTTTGAACGTATTAAACTATCAAGGGCCATCGTCATTGCAGCGAGGCCGCTCTTCATATCCGAGGCGCCCCTTCCATAGAGCCGATTCTCCTCCGTATCGCCTCCCCATGGTCCGTGCTTCCACACATCCAAAGGCCCCGGTGGAATGACGTCAACATGGCCATTGAAAAGCAAGGATTTCCCCTTTCCGGTCCCTTTATATGTTCCAACAACGTTCGGTCTATTCGTATATCCACCTTCAACAGGTACATAGGCAGGGTGTCGTTTCAACTCCTCATGATCCGGTTCCCACATGTCAACCTCAAGACCCATACCTTTGAGTTTGCTGGCAATAAATTTTTGAATTTCCAGCTCATTGCCTGTTACACTGGGAAAGGATATTAATTTCCTCAAAAATTCCATAATCCTATCTTGGCTTCTGTTTATGTGTCTCAGAACTTCTTTTTCTGTTTTCGATTTCATTATCATCACCCGGACGTATGTAGATTATAGTTGATGAAAATCAGATATAGTTCCTCGTCGACCTTATTCATCTGCGGATTATAAATCATGATATAACATTGATATAATTAAGTCATCCGCTTATATTTATAATATTTTTCGTCTCTTCCGGACCAAAATCCAAAGGAGGTGCTCTCATGAAACATAGTGTGATAAGGCTTTCAGTCAAACTATCAGCAGCCCTGCTTATCCTTAGTGTCGGAGTTCTTTGGGGTGTTCAAGCTTCCGGGAAGGAGTGGTCGGCAATCCAAAAAGAGATCTGGGGAATGGAAAAAGCATATTGGAAGTTATGGAGGCAAAGAGATCTAGGCGCCTTTATTGCGTTGCACCACAAAGACTACGTCGGTTGGACTTTCCCCGCAGAGCCGCCCTTCAACTCCGAGGGGCCCGTTAACAAAACTTCGTATAGAGACCTGGTGAGATCAAAAATTGGAATGTACTCTAATATGGATCTCGATACCTTTGGGGCGATCAGACCGCTTGAAATTAAGATCTTTGGCAACTTTGCTATTGCATATTATTTCTTGAATATAATGCATGGGCGTGGGCGAGCGATGCAGTATGAATTTTCGATTCGTGTTACGCACATTTGGATGAAGCAGGATGAGAAATGGAAAATAATTGGCGGCGTGACCGCTCGGTGATCAGTCCTTCCTTCCTGTTTAGACTTTTTGGAAGCAAGAGTTTCACGAAGGAACCTTGGAACCTACCAGGGACAAGAAAAAAGAACACAGTCCCCCTCCGGGCATACCCCCGCTTTTCGTCTGGGCAAGATTCCCCAATGGCTAGAACTGAAACTTCAACCCAACGAGCCAGGTGAAAAAGAAATCCTCGTCCCGGACGTCAAGGTTGGTGAAATTGAAGAGGAAGGTGGTATCTAGCGATATCGAGTTAGTCAGTCTATACTCGGCCCCTATTCCAGCGGGAATGATGAAACTGACGTCGTCCTCGTCTCTCCTTAACCTTCGGTCTAGATCTGAATAGATAAATCCGATGCCGCCCTCGATATGGGGTTTGAGTTCCGGGATTTCAGCCAGGTCGAAGGTATATTTTGCCTGGGCGGAAAGACCGAGTTGGAAGAGATCTTCGGTGATGCCCATCTGGAGCAGCGGACCGATTGAGAACCCTTGGGTGAGGTAGTAATCGCCAGTCAGGCCAAGGGCAAAGGATGTGCCATCAGGCGTATCGCCTTGAAGACCAAGACCAACTCCAAAGATAAAGCTTCCGGTTCTTTGGTCTTTAAACTCCTGCTTGGCCTCAGCGAATTGCGTGAGCGCAAGGAATACCACGATAATCACGCCGGTCCAGATCAGCCTTCTTTCCTTCATAAGCAATCCTCCTTATGCAAAACCACCTCAACTCGAAATGGAACGCCTGAGATGAGCTGAGCGGCTCTCGTCTTGTTCTTGAGAACATCTTTTTCACCCGGCTCTGTTAGCATCCATTCTACTGGATTGACAAAAATAGTCAACACATATCGTTTTCCCTTAATTTTTGGGCAGTTAAGGCCGACATAGAAAGAGAGGACGGTATTTCTGTGAGCTTGTCCAATGTGGTACGAAAGGTAATAAGTTAGCTTTTTGTAGGATATATCAATATTATATCGACTCAGGGTAATCTTTATGGTCCATGGTCCATTATTTCAGAACCAGGCTTTGATTGGCAGGAAGGAACTTCAATCTGTACTGATCTCTTTTTGTCAGACGCCTATCCCGAACTTGCGAGGTGAGCCATAACTTTCTATGAGGCTGCTTGTTGTCAAGCTCCTTTTTCGTTTAAGACATCCATTACTCCTATCCATTACTCCTTCAGCTATCAATCGAGCTAGCGGCCTCCTTAAACGTGAGGCCTTTATTTGCCTCCGATGAACTTCTATCCGTTCTGGCTTCTTTTATCAGACACCCAATGCTGTGTTCGCCCTAAGGCCATCCGGGAAGGGCCGAGGACCGATTGTTATCGAGAGGGAGGGGCCAGCCCTTGAAATAGGACAAATTAGATCTAATTATTCTAAGTTATTTTAACGCATTGTCTCTTCTCAGTTTTACCGATTTGACCCGATCTGCTTATAATCCCAAATGTCCCTTGTCAAGGGTTAACCCTTTTTCCACTTTTTGGGACTGAGCACTAGTTGTTAGGTTGAGAGATTGATCCCCTCAGAGAAAAAGGGGTCAATTTTTTTTAACGTTGTAGAAAATGTCAAATGGTGAGACCTGCCTTTAGCCTCGTTTCTTGCCAACTTCTACTTCCACAACCTTCCTCCTTGTTATTTGATGCTCGGTCGAATTCCCTTGGCAATGGTTTCACGTTTAGGGATTTCGGAACCTACCGGACATGCACTGATACAGAGTCCGCAACGATAGGTATATCCGTTTCTTCCCATGCGCAGAAGACCACGGACCTGATAATATGAGCATCCCTGCTTGTTGATGTCGACCCCTTGAACTCTCGTTTTCTTCATCACCCGGGAATCGTTTTTGTACGGGTTTGGTATGTAATTATAAGGACAAGCTTTAATGCAGGCGAATTGACATTCGGGAATAGTTTCTTCGCACAAATTTTGATGAATAGGCTTGTCCGGAACCAGTTCCGCATCTGTCAGGATTTGCGCAAATCGCTGTCTCGGACCGAATTGTGGTGTCAGCAATAGATTGCTCAATCCAAACTCTCCCAGGCCGGCCTGAACAGCCGCATGTTTATGTGAAAGCACTCCTTTCAGATTGATCAGATCATAGGGATCAGACATATGAACTGGCAGCGCTAGAAACCCCTTCTTTTGAAGAAAATGTGAAATCGTAAGGATTGTCGTATCTAAGAAACTGTTCATCATGATCATCATTCGACTGTACATTGGCCGGAGTTCAGGTAAACCGTCAATCAGCACATCATTCCATTTCAAGACCAGAACAATCGTTGTTTTGCATTCAGGCAGAAGGTCTTTCGGCCGATTGTAGCCCTCTGGTGTCAGTTCATCCAGTTCCGACCTCTAAGCGATGGCTACAAGATCCATCCCTTGATCAAGAACATATTGTTTTACATCCTTGGTGAGATTAGTCGTCATCTTTCATCTTTCTCCTTTCATGATTTTTGACCAGTAAAACTCAATATATCTCTTGAATCGAATCTGCCCATATAAAAGGGACAAGGGGTCAGCGCTTGACAAGGGACAAACCACTCAGTGCGCAATAAAATCCTATCACAAAAAAACAAGGAGCCAGTCTTAATTACCAGCTCCTTGCTCTTACTGGCGGGGCCGACGAGATTTGAACTCGCGACCTCCGGCGTGACAGGCCGGCGTTCTAACCGTGCTGAACTACGACCCCGTCTTCCTT
>CAYFXP010000277.1:0-10869 GCA_964346935.1 uncultured Syntrophobacterales bacterium | reverse complement strand
GAAATGCCTGCATCAAAAAAGCTCAACCCCAGGAGGTTGTTCATATATGGAATTGCGGTGATGCTGGTCGTCTCGGCCAGACCGACACCATTTTCCCTCGGTTTGGGGTTAGCCATCATTTTATTGGGCGAGGCGCTTCGGTTTTGGGCAGCAGGACACCTCCGGAAAAACGATGTTCTCACCACTACGGGCCCCTATGCCTATGTGAAGCATCCCCTTTATATCGGGACGACCCTCATTACCATAGGATTCTGTATTATGGCTGACAACATTTATATTCTCGCGGTCGCCCTTCTGGTTTTCTCTTTCTATTACCTTCCGTACAAGAATAGGGGGGAGGACCAGCGGATGAAGAAGTTGTTCGGAGAGGCATACCTGGATTACGCCGAAGAGGTGCCGGATTACATTCCTCGTCTGTCACCATATGGGAGGAGCAGGGGGAAGTGGCGCTGGAGGACCTTCATCCGGAATAGTGAGGAGGGGATCGTGGCTCTGGAGGCCATCGGCGTTTTTCTCATCGGGATGAGGTTATGGATTTAGGTGCGCGAGAACAATCCTCACAATTCGAGAATGTAACCAGGGAAGAGATCGATCACCTGGTCGCCGAGGTTTATCCATCGGTTTCCCCAGGGAAGCCTGATTTGAAGCTCATCCAAAAAGATGGCCGCCGAGCCATCGTTAAGGACTACCACGGGACACCCTTCTTCTTTCGACATACCATAGGGGCGTGGCTTATTGGGAGGGAATACGAATTCCACCGTAAGTTGAACGGAATAAAGGGGGTCCCCCGAATCTACCAGAAACTGGACAGGTATGCCAACGTATTCGAGTACGTCGATGCGAGGCCCATTGAGAGGGGCGATCACCATATTATCGGGGATCGTTTCTTCGAAGAACTGAAAAAGAGGATCGAACTCATCCACACCCGAGGAGTCGTCCACCTTGATTTGAGTCATAAGGGGAATATTCTGGTCTCAAGGGATAGGGAACCGGTTATCATCGATTTCAACAGCGGCTTTTATGTGGGAAATGGATTTATCGGTAGGAAGGTATTACTTCCTCTCCTCAAGAAGATCGATTACTACGGGATATTGAAGCTCAAGAAAAGGCTTTCCCCGGATGCGTTAACACCCGACGAGGAGTCGTATCTCAAGGGATTTGGATTGATCAGGAAACTGTGGTTCTTCAATTAGGAATTTCCTCTTCCTCGGGATCGGGTTATCCTTACCCGCCCGATTTTCCTCCGATTGGCGGATTCAATGGTCATTACTAAGTCACCGTGAGTAACCTTCTCTCCTTCTTTGGGAACCCTCCCCAACAGATGGAAGATGAAACCGCCCACCGTCTCGAAATTTTCCTTCTGAATCTCGACATCGAAATAGCTCTCCAATTCCTCGATCTCCAATTTCGCATCGACCGAGATAGAGCCATCGCCAAGGGGAACGATTCTCTCCTCCACCCTTTGATCATGTTCATCCTCTATCTCACCGAATACCTCTTCGATGAGATCCTCTATGGTAACGAGGCCCGATAGCCCCCCATATTCATCGACGACAATGGCCATGTGAACTCGTTTCTTCTTGAACTCCTTGAGCAACTCCTCCAGCTTTTTGGTTTCCGGTATGAAATAGGGTTGCTTCATCACCCTTCCAAGGGGGATTTCCCCTCCATCCTTTCCCCAGAATTTGAGGAGATCCTTGGCATAGACGACTCCGACGATGTTATCGATTTTGCCCTCGAAAACGGGGATTCGGGAATGACCTTCGGAGATGATGAGATCGATGATGTCCTCGATTTTCGCCTTGTTGGAAACACACTGGACATCCGTCCGTGGAATCATGACTTCCCGGACAACGGCCTGTTTGAGCTCGAATATCCCGTGGATCATCTCGTGTTCTTCCTGGTCGATTACCCCCTCTTCTTCACCAACATCGATAATAGACTGGATATCCTTCTCGGAGACCGAAGGCTTACGGTTTCGGAAAAAACGGCGGCACAATCCGACAAATTTATTCAGCAGGCCGCTTTTCGAATCATCCTCCAGGGGTCCTCACGCTCCTTTTCATGGTTTGGATAAACAACCCTTACGGCTTCCTTCGGTAAGCCCTAATTTGCTAAGAATCGCTTCTTGAACCCCTGCCATTCTTGGTCGGTCTCTCCCGGTGTGATCATAACCCGTGAGGTGAAGGATACCGTGAATAAGGAGAAACGCGACCTCCTCCTCAAGGCTCAAGCCCGATTCCTCGGCCTCTCTTACCGCTGTCTCCATTGAGATGACCACGTCTCCTAATAACTGGGGGTTAATTTCAGAGAACTCACCTTGGGCCATGGGAAAGGAAATCACATTCGTGGGGCGATCACTCTTGAAGTATCTCTGGTTTAACTCCCTGATTTGCCGATCATCAACAAAAAGTATTCCAATTTCTTTATCCAGCTGGTTCAACTCTCTTAAGATGGTTCGGGCCAACCTTCTGATTATCTTTTGGTCTAGTCTTACGAGGTTTTGTCGATCTTGGATGAGTACCTTCATCGTCCTCCTTCTTTGAGATATTATGCTCTTCCTGGGAATTCGGGTATTCAATACGCTGGTGGAAAATACCGGTAATGATCCGGTCGAAGCTCTCCTCGATATGATGGAGGTCCTTTAGAGTCAATTCACAATCTTCCAGCTGCCCATCGCTGAAGATATTTTGTATAATCCGGCGGACTACCCCCCTAAGCCGAGACTAGGTGGGTTCTGAAAGGGTCTTGGACGCAGCTTCTACGGCGTCGGCCAACATCACAATCCCTGCCTCCTTCGTCTGGGGTTTCGGCCCCAAATATCGATAGTCCTTTTCGTTGATGGATTCGACTCCAGGGTTCTCCTTTTCCTTCGCCTTCTGATAGAAAAAGGAAATGAGGCTTGTTCCGTGGTGTTGTTGAATGATATCGAGGATCTCTTTGCTGAGCTTTCGTTGCCTGGCCAACTCAACCCCATCCTTCACGTGGGCATTGATTATTAAGCTGCTCATGCTCGGGGACAATTTGTCATGGGGGTTTTTCTTCCCCCCTTGATTCTCGCGGAAATAGAAGGGCTTTTTGATCTTCCCGATATCATGGTAGTAGGAACTAACCCGAGCCAACAGCGGATTGATGTTGATCGCCTTTGCCGCCGCTTCAGCAAGGCTGCCGACGATAATACTGTGATGGTAACTTCCGGGTGCCTGCACGACGAGGTCCTTGAGAATGGGCTGCTCCAGGTTGGCCAGTTCCAACAGGGTAATGTCCGTTGTGTAACGGAAAATCACCTCAACAATAGGGGTAGTCCCCAAGACGATGACGGCGCCCAATATCCCCCCGATGAACCCGAATCCGCAATTGAACAAGACTTCGAATCCAAAGAGGGTTCCTCTAAACATCTCATAAAAGAGGATCAACAGGGCATTGGCCACCCCCACATGTATCCCTGCCTTTATGAGCGTGCTCCGCTGTTCACATCGGGCAACCCCATTGGCGCCCACAATACTCCCAATAAACGCATAGATGAAAAAGAAGAGGCTGTTGTCCAAGAGAATGGCCGAAAACATGCTAGCAATAACTGAATAAACGACGGCGACTTCCGAGTTGATCACGATGCGAGTCAACATTGCCCCTGCAGCCAAGGGGAAGAGGTAATAGTAGGATGACGAGGAGATAGTGAAGAAAGTGTTTTCGATGGATCCCGAGATGAAGATGAAGAGCTTTAGGGCGAGGAGGACGGTGATGAGGTTCAAGCTGACAAAGAACAGATCCCTGGAACTGAGGGAGATCTTCCTAATGTTCTTTGTGGAAAATTCGTAGACCAAGTAGACAACCAAGAGGATCAGGAAGAACAAGCCCACGGTAATCAGTCCTATATTCGATCCCTTCCCCACTGTCTCAAGGGCCTGAAGTTTAACCAGATGTTGTTCTGTTATCCTCTCCCCCTCCCTGACCAGCATTTCACCCTTCTTGATTTGGAACAGAACCGGTTTAACCCCATGAAAGGCCGCGGTCTTGCGCGCCTCGGTCTCATTGCGGTTGAAGGTCAAGTTGGGTTCTATGAGCTTGGAGGAGATTTTCACCATTACAGCTCTGAGATTTCCGTCGATAGTCCCGGATAGGTCCTTGGCGTTCTGCATGATGATCGCCTCAGCTTGAGCCGAATCAATGATGGTATCAAGCTGCCGTCGTATCCTCTCCGCCTGGGTCTTCACATTTCGAACCACGATCCCTTTTGCCTTTTGTTGGGCCAGAAAATCCCGGTCTCCCACGATGCCCTTGTTCATAAGGGGCTGGAAAAAGCGCAGGATGACATCTTCTGTGGATTTGTCAAAACCGCTCCGTGCCAGGGCGTTAAACTCTTTGAGGCTGAGGGTAATCCCGAGGAGTGCCTCTAACTCCTTCTTCCTTTTTTCCCCTTGACCCTCAATCCCGTCAAGTTTCTCATAGTCCCTCATGAGGGAAAAAGAGGTTCGAATTCTTCCCATAACCTTTTGAAAAATCGAGGGATCATAATCGTAGACGGAAAGCACCGCCATTTTTGCTTCAATCCGCTTAGCAAGAGTGGCATCTTCATCCTCTACGAGGAAATCCTGGGTCGATTTAATGTCGGCCGAGGCAACATCACCGACCTGGTAGTGTTCGGAGGGCAACCGAATTGCGGGGGACAGCAGCAGTGCCAGTAAGATAGCGGAGGTTATTCCGATCATCCAGCTCTGTACCCTGGAATCACGGTATATCGGGGCGAGATAAAGCCTTTTGAAATCGCGGAGCTTTTTCAAGGGCGAGGGGGATTTCTTGGCCCGGCTATTTTGAGGCGCGCTCTTTCTAAGCCTTTCGCTATCCACTGTCATGGCCCTTCAATCGTTTGAGCCGAGCCCTCGATCCCGCTTTTTCATATGCCTTGATAATATCGGTAACCAAGGGATGGCGTACAACGTCTTTTTCTGAGAAATAGACGAAGGAAATTCCCTCTATGTCCTTGAGAATTCCTTGAATCTCAATCAACCCAGAGTTCTTATTTTCGGGCAAGTCAACCTGGGTGATATCCCCCGTAATGACCGCCTTTGAGCTGAACCCCAAACGGGTTAGGAACATCTTCATTTGCTCAGAGGCCGTATTCTGGGCTTCGTCCAAGATGACAAACGAATCGTTTAGTGTTCTCCCCCTCATGAAGGCTAGGGGTGCCACCTCGATCACTCCCTTCTCGATCAATTTGCTCGTCCTGTCGAAATCCATCATATCGTGGAGGGCATCGTAAAGCGGCCTCAAATAAGGGTTTACCTTCTCGTACATGTCTCCCGGCAAGAAACCCAGCTTCTCTCCCGCCTCAACGGCCGGCCGAGTCAATACAATCCGGTCAACCTCCGTTTTCAAGAGGAATGAAACGGACATGGCCATGGCCAGGTAAGTCTTCCCCGTGCCGGCGGGGCCGATCCCGATGACGATGTCATACTGCCTTATTGCATCGATGTATTCCTTCTGTACGAGGCTCTTCGGGGTAATTACCCTTTTCCTGGACGAAATGTAGATGGTGTCGAGGAAGATCTCCTCTAAATTAACCGAGTTGTCCGTGGACAGGATTTGGATCGCATAGTCGATGTCGCTCGGAAAGAGGGGATAACCCTTCTTGAGGAGAGAATAGAGCTCTTTGACGAGCCTCCGGCTGAGATCGACTTCAATATCATCACCGTAGATGGCGATGGTGTTTGCCTTGGTGGCGATCCGTACTCCGAGGGCACCTTCTATTCGCTTAACGTGCTCTCCTTGAACGCCGAAAAGGTGATTGGCCAGGCGATTATCATCGAAGGTTACCTTTTCAACCCTCTCCTCTGTCCTTTCTTTCAATTACCCCCCTTCAATTTCCCATTATCTGTATGGCGACCCGTCTCCTCCGTTGGCGATTATCGAAATCCAAAAGGACGATTTGCTGCCATGTACCAAGGAGCAATCTTCCCCTCCTTATGGGTATAATTAAAGAGGGCCCCAAAAGAGCGGCCCTTACGTGGGAGTACCCATTTCCGTCTCCCCATTTTCGATCGTGTCGTACGCGATGTCCCTCGGTGCTATCCTTTCGATGGCTTTTCTCAGGTCTTTGACCACCCCTGACTCATATTCTATGGTGGTCAAAGCCGCCGTTGATCCCGAAATAAACAACATTATACTACCATCTTCAACACCTGATTGCAATACCCCTTTTTGAACCTCATGGCTAATATCAATGATATCGGTTTGCTCGGTGGTCTTGAATTCCAGCTCTGAGGATACGATTTTCATCTTTTCTCCTCTTCCTTTCTGACCTCAACCCTTTTGACAATTTCCGGGATGGTAATGGTACAAGGCCCCAAGATAATATAATCCGCCACTCGGCCCGTTAGGGACGTCTCCTCCACATTTATCTCTGTCACCGTTGCCCCATAGGTCTTTGCCACCCTCGGAATATCAGCCGCTGGCTGAACCGCTGCAGACGTTCCGATAACCATCACCAAATTGGATGATTGGGCTTCGGAGTAAGCCATCGCATAGGCTTTCCTGGGAATAGGCTCTCCAAACAAGATGACATCGGGCTTAAGCAAGGTCTCACAGGTGGGGCATTTCGGCGGGAGTTGTTCAAGCGAGAACATCGAGATATCCCTCTTAAGGCCGCAGTTGAGACAGGAGAGGGTCCGATGGGTTCCATGGAATTCGATAACCCTTTTGCTCCCCGCGGCCTGGTGGAGGCCATCCATATTTTGGGTTATCACAGAGCTGAGAAATCCCATCTCCTCCAACAGTGCCAGTCCTCGGTGAGCAGGATTGGGGTTCGCCTTGATGATAAGCTCCATCATCTCCTTCAGCATGCCCCAGACCTTTTCCGGCTGAGCCCTGAAGGCATCAATATGGGCATATTCCTCCGGATCGTATTTGCTCCAGAGCCCCTGGTCACTCCTGAAATCGGGAATCCCACTTTCCACCGAGATACCAGCCCCCGTAAGGACAATGGTCTTTTTTGCCGTGAGGATGTCTTGAACCGCCCTGTTGATAGTCCCTTCCTGCATACCTTATCGTCCCATTAGTCCGAAATATCCTTAAACGCAGGAATGGCCCCAAGACCATCAGCCTTCTGTACGCAGTGCATGATTGCATGGATCAAGGCCTCTTCGGCAACGATGCCCACAGTGTTTACATCACCCTCCTTTCTCCCGAGGGAAAGGACGAAGATAATGTCCCCGTCGAAGGTAGTATGGAGGGGGGAAATGGTTTTTGCCAGCCCATTGTGAGCCAGCCGGCCAACCGTTTTTAAATCCCTTCTCCGTAGCTGCACATCGGTGGCAATAATTGCCAGTGTGGTGTTGCGGGACCCGAATTCTCTCTTGATGGTCCCCTCCTTCATGCGTTTGGATGAATCGGCTAACCCCTTGCTCTTTTCCGATACCCTGGCTCCTGCCAAAATTCTGCCGCTGTGTGGATCGATTACATCCCCAAAGGCATTGACCACAACTAGCACACCCACCGTCGCTCCGTTTTTAGATCTCATACTGGCCGTCCCGATTCCGCCTTTCATTGCTCGTTTGATACCGAAGAGCTTTCCCACAGTGGCCCCTGTTCCCGCCCCGACGCTTCCTTGTTCAACGATACCTCCCCGCGCGTTCATGCACGCCTGATAGCCCATTTCCGCATCCGGGCGCACCCGATAGTCTCCAATCCCAAGGTCAAAGATGACGGCAGCGGGGACGATGGGAACCTTTGTTATACCAGCCTCGAATCCCCTCCCCCTCTCCTCCAGGAATGTCATCACCCCAGCGGCAGCGTCCAGGCCGAAAGCGCTTCCTCCCGAAAGGCAGACTCCATCAATTCGCTCCACCAGATGATCCGAGGATAGGGCATCCATCTGCCTAGTCCCCGTGGCGGCTCCCCACATATCCACCGTTGCGAGGGCTCCTCCCTCACAGAGGACAACGGTACAACCCGTAAGGGCGTCAAAATGGGAAAAATGACCCACCTGGATGCCGTTCACATCCGTTATGGCATCGTGCATGCAGAATCCCCCCGGCGACGGACCAATGATTTCACTCCCTTGAAGAAAGGACTTGTATCTGAAGACGAGAGGGATTCAAAAACTAACAGAAATGGTTTATATTGTCAAACTGCAGGGAGGTCGAAGTGAATACAGCGTTAATGGAAAATGGGGAGGAGGGAGCTGAGCCATGATTCCAGAAGAGGTGATGAGAGCGGTTTCCACGAAAAACCCCGCCAAAATGGTTATGCTTGTAATCGATGGATTGGGAGGTCTTCCGGTCAATGGCAAGACCGAGATGGAGCAGAGCCATATACCTAATCTCGATAATCTAGCCTCGAAATCGATCTGCGGGCTTGCTGATCCCATCTTCCCCGGAGTTACTCCCGGAAGCGGTCCCTCTCATCTGGCCCTGTTTGGATACGATCCCATGAAATACCAGATCGGCCGGGGGGTTCTGGAGGCCTCGGGAATTGGAATGGAGCTTGCCGAGGGCGATCTCGCCGCCAGGGGCAATTTCGCTGCGATGGATGAAAACGGGATTATCATCGATAGGAGGGCGGGAAGGATCTCAACTGAAAAAAACAGGGCCCTCTGCGACCTTTTGAGGGATGGCATTAAAGAGATAGAAGGGGTAAAGATTACCATCAGGCCGGGAAAGGAACACCGGTTCGTTATTCTCTTCAGGGGGGAAGGATTGGGAGATGGGTTGACCGACGCCGATCCCCAAAAGAACGGGAAGCCGAGCGTTCCCGCCGCTGCCATCTCTGACGGCGCCGCGTTCTCGGAAAGAGTCGTAAATCGCTTCATCAAGGAGGCCACCCAAATACTGAAATCCCAAGAGTCGGCCAATACCGTCCTCTTGAGGGGGTTCTCTCAAACCCCCAAAATCCTGAGTATGATTGAACTCTTCAAGATACGTCCGGCTGCCGTGGCGGTCTATCCCATGTATAAGGGCATAGCGAGATTGGTTGGCATGGATGTCCTGGATGCGGGGGAGATAATAGGGGACGAAATAAGGGCATTGAGAGATCATTTCAATGAATATGATTTTTTCTACGTTCACATCAAGAATCCCGATATGTTCGGGGAAGATGGCAATTTCCATGGAAAGGTAAGGGCCATTGAAGAGGTGGATGGGTTCATACCGGACATTCTGGATCTCGAGCCGGATGTGTTTTTGGTCACTGGTGATCACTCTACCCCCTCCGTGCTCAAATCCCACAGTTGGCATCCCAATCCCGTTCTGCTCTTTTCGAAGTTCATAAGAACCGATGCGGTGGATAGGTTCGATGAAAGGGCGTGCGTGCTGGGGGGGTTGGGACGAATTCCCGCAACGAGCATTATGCCCCTCATGTTGGCCAATGCCTTGAAGTTCAAGAAGTACGGGGCTTGAGGCAAAAAAGTCAAAGTTCAAATGCCAAATGACAAAGGTGAGAGGCTAAGGTTAAGGTTGAGGTTGAGACGATATAGTAAGTAGTAGGCAGCAAGGAGATTGTGCTCGGGGCTGCGGCGTAGGTGAGGTTGGAGGCGGAAGGCAAAATTTCAAATGTCAAAGCTCAAATGACAAAGTCCAAATGGAGAGATCTCTGGGAGAGCGAAAAAACGAGCTCTGAGCACGAATTATATTTTTCCGACAACCACTCCCAGGCCACGAGCGGGAAAAGCCCGGTTCTGGGTCAAAGGAGGCCTAAACGCTTGAATCGTCGAAAAAATATGTTTGAGTGGCGAGGAGCGAGTTTTTTCGAGACGTCAAGCGAGAGGTGAAGGCGAAAGGTAACAATGTCAAATGTCAGAGTTCAACGTTGGGAGTCCCTGGAAAACTGGAAAAACGAACTCTGAACGAAAGGAAATTTGGGGCAACATACCGCAAAGCACTGGAGCGAAGGGACAAGGGAATCTCTACGGTTGATATAGGCGGAATCTATCTCCTCATAATCGGTCTGCATGAGCCGAGATGGATTCAGGTCGGGGGATTGGGATATCGATTGTTCCGCTGCGGGTCCTACGGCTATGTTGGATCGGCGTTAAGGGGAATAAGGTCAAGGTTAGATCGTCACCTTAAGGATGTGAAGAAGCTCCATTGGCACATCGACTACTTCCTCCGATACGCGGACATTGAGGCCATCGCCTATGGTCAGTGCCGTCACGATGAGGAGTGTGCGTTGGCAAATCAATTCAGCGCTGTTTTTCAATCCATTCGGGGCTTCGGCAGTAGCGACTGTCGGTGCTCGAGCCACCTATTCTTCTCCCACCTTCGGAGTCCTTTGACGAGAGTGGGATATAGCTCCTTTCGGATGATCGGCCTTACCCCGCGCGCCTATTGGAAAAAGCCATACATCAGGGCTTTCGACTTGGATTTGGACGGTGAATGGGAGGATATGGGACATAAAAAAGAAGGCGATTCCTGGATCGGATGCTGAGGTGAAAGGATCAATAAATATGCAAAATTAATTACTTAAGCCAAAAAAGCCTTGACAAATACTTTTTTTGAGTTATAATTATTTCAATTTATTGGCCGAGATTCATTGAGGTTAAGGGCTTAGAAGACCTTCGGCCAATGGGAAATATATTTGAATCTCGTTTTGACAAAAGGCTTCTTTTGGGGTTTAACAATAGTCTCCGATATAAGCAGGGCCCTTTCACCGAGGTGAAAGGGTTTTTTACATGAGGGTGGGAGTCCTCTAATGGGAAATGAACTAATCAACCACGGGGAGATCCGCCGCACCGATGAAGGGAAGAGAACGAGCTCCTGGGACCAGGAGCCCATCCCGCCCATCGTAAAACGGTCTGTTGGCGCCACGAAACATCTTTTTCGGGGCAAGCGGATCAGCCCTGCCAAAAATGCGAAGAAAAAAGGGCAAAAGTTGGGC
>CAYFXP010000276.1:0-4665 GCA_964346935.1 uncultured Syntrophobacterales bacterium | reverse complement strand
GAGCCCCAGGTAGCCTGCCCCCATGCGGTGGATAAAGTGAAGCCGGTTGCCCAGGTCGCTGGAATTAAAATCCACCAGGCCTTTCTGGGCAGTTGTGTAAACGGCCGTCTTGAAGATATCGCGGTTGCTGCCCAGCTGATCAAGGGGAAAAAAGTACATTCCGACGTGCGGTTTCTGGTCTTTCCCGCATCCATGAAGGTCTATCGTGAGGCCATGGCGAAGGGGTACCTGGATACGCTTCTGAATGCGGGAGCCATCATCATGAACCCCGGCTGTGGCCCATGTCTGGGAGCCCATGGAGGCACGCTTGCCCGCGGAGAGGCTTGCATCAGCTCTTCCAACCGCAATTTTCGGGGCCGCATGGGAAGTCGGGATGCGGAAATCTATCTCGGGAGCCCAGCAACGGTAGCAACGGCAGCCGTGGCCGGAGAAATCGTGGATTTCAGGCAATTATGAATGAAACACCTCCGTAAAGGGAGGGGCTGAGCGGTGGGAATTGAGGGAAGGGTCTGGAAGTACGGGGATGACGTCAATACCGACGTTATCTTTCCCGGGAAATACACCTATACCATCGACGATCCCAATGAGATGGCAAAGCACGCCTTAGAGGGTCTCGATCCTCGTTTCGCCGGTAACGTTCGGGAAAACGATATCATCGTTGCCGGGAAGAACTTCGGCTGCGGCAGTTCCCGCGAACAGGCGGCTACCTGTCTAAAATTTGCCAGAGTGGGGGGCGTGTTGGCCAAATCATTTGCCCGAATCTTTTTCCGGAACGCCGTCAATACGGGGCTAGCCCTGATTCAGTCCCCGGAGGCGGTAGAGGCCATCCAGGACGGGGAAAGGGTCCGTATTGACTTTGAAAAGGGGGAATTGACCTGCAAAGCGGGGGCATTTCGTTTTCCCCCACTCCCTGAGTTCGTCTTGGGAATCATTCGGGATGGGGGACTGATCGTACACACCAAGAAGGCCCTGTCAAGACAACCCAAAGGCGAATGAGCTAAAGGGCCAATGGAGGTTTTATGGCAAAGTATCGTATTGCCGTGTTACCCGGCGACGGCGTGGGCAAGGACGTAATGGATGCCACGATGATCGTGTTGAAAAAGTTAAAGGTGGAGGCGGATTACCGGTTCGGTGACATTGGCTGGGAATTCTGGTGCAGGGAGGGAAATCCCCTGCCCCATCGGACTATCCAGCTGTTGAGGGAAACGGATGTCTGCCTTTTTGGGGCCATTACCTCCAAGCCAAAAGAGGAAGCGGAGAAAGAACTTGCGCCAGAATTACGGGGCAAGGGTCTCACCTACAGCAGCCCCATCGTGGCCCTACGTCAGATGTTCGATTTGCATACCAACCTGCGGCCCTGCAAGGCCTTTCCCGGAAACCCCTTGAACTATCGGGATGATATCGATCTCATCGTGTTTCGGGAAAACACCGAGGGACTCTATGCGGGGGTTGAATACCATCCCTTGCCGGAAGAGGTGATGGATGTCTTAGCGAAAACTCATCCGAAGATGAACCGTTTTGCCGATATTCCCCTGCAGGATATCGCCATATCCCTGAGGCTCTTGACAAGAAAGGCCTGCCAAAACATCGTGCGTCAGGCTTTCACGTACGCAAAGAGGCATGGGTATGGATCGGTTACGGTGGTGGAAAAGCCAAATATCCTGCGGGAGACAAGCGGTTTAATGGTACGAGAAGCCCGGAAGGTTGCAACCGAATTTCCGGAAATTGAACTCTGGGAGGCAAATATCGATGCCATGGCCATGTGGTTGGTCAAGAATCCTCAGGACTATGGGGTATTGGTTGCAACCAATATGTTCGGGGATATCATCTCCGATCTCTCCGCACAATTGGTGGGAGGACTCGGTTTTGCCAGTAGCGCTAACATCGGTGACGACTATGCCGTATTCGAACCAACCCACGGGTCTGCACCTAAGTACGCTGGCACGTATAAGGTAAATCCCATGGCCATGCTGTTGACCACGAAGTTGATGTTGGATTACCTCGGTGAAATGGAAAAGGCCACAAGCCTTGAGAACAGCATCGCCCGTGTAATCCGGGAAGCCAAGCTCCGCACCTACGACATGGGTGGGAGCAACACAACGCTGGAAGTCGCCGAAGCAGTATCAAGCTATGTGTAGAAAGTCATAGGTTGGCCAAATACTCCAACGCTTCCTTCAGGGAAATGACATCGCAATATTTCATCCACATCTCAAAGAGGCTCACCTTGTGGGAGATCTCTATTCTGTCGAAGACACAGTCCTCCACAACTCCCACGTTGTAGTTCCGCGAGATGGCGTCCACGGTCGTGGCCCGAAGACACCCGCTCGTCGTGCCCCCGGTCATCAAGATGGTATCCACCCCGAGGCCATTGAGATAGCTCACCATGGGCGTCCCATAGAAGGCCGAGCTGTAGCTCTTGTCCACCACAAGGTCTCCTTCCAGGGGGACAATCTCATCCACGATCTCGACTCCCCTATGTCCCTCTAAAAACGAATCGCCCTTCCTTTCCGCCTTTCTGGCAAAACCGTCAAAACCCAGGGTTTTCCTCTGGACTTGCCGGGTGTAAATGATAGGGATTTCCCTTGACCGGGCAACCTCAATGAGCTTTTTTATCCTCCTGATCCCCGCCCACGCCTCCGCCCCGCACCCCGTGGGCCAGCGATCCTGCTGTTCCAGTATAGGCTTATCCTCCCCGACGTAGTTGTACTGGGGATCGATTATCATGAGACAGGGGTTTCTCCCCAGGCCTCGGCTTTTCCCCCAGCCCCCTTTCTCTATGACTGCGCGATCCCTTTCGCTTATCGCGTCATCCCAGATCCGACTCATCTTTCCCTCCCCTCGCTTTGGGTCTCGATAAAACATCCATATCCTTTCGGGCCGACGATTTGCCCATCTTTCATGACGATTTTCCCTCGAACCATGGTCATGGTTGGCCATCCCCTCAGGGTCCAACCCTCGTAAACGGAGAAATCGGAACACCCCTGGAGCATCTTGGGGTCTACCTTCTTGCTTGCGTTTAAGTCAACTATGCAGAGGTCGGCGTCGCTGCCCACCTGAATGGTCCCCTTCCGTGGAAAGAGGTTGAAGATCTTGGCGGGGTTGAGGGAGGCGATCTCAGCGACCTTTTCCAGGGAGATCCGCCGCTTATGGACACCTTCGCTGAGCAACACCGGAAGAAGGGTTGCGCTCCCCGGGAAGCCGGTCCGGGCGTCCCAGATCGTGCCCTCTTTATCCTCCTTTCGGAAGGGGCAGTGGTCCGAGCCAACCGTATCGATGAGCCCTTCTGAGATACCGTTCCAAAGGGCCTCGATGTCCCCGGGGCTCCGGAGAGGAGGGTTCACCTTCCCGAGGTTCCCCAGGGGGGCATCTTTCGTCAGGGTCAGGTACTGGGGACACGTCTCAACAGATATTTTTTTATACGTACCCTTAAGATGTCTCACCTCCTCCAGGGCCTCTCGCGTTGAAAGGTGGACGATGTAAATGGGACATTCCACCTCTCTGGCAAACCGAATAACCCGGTGGACGCTTTCCGCCTCGGTCAGGTTAGGCCTGCACTCGGACCAGGTGGGGAGTCCACCCCTTCCCTCTTCCCTGTGCTTTTTCATGAGGTTGAGAATGATCTCGCTGTTCTCCGCATGGACGCATGCCACGGTCCCGGGTGATTTAGCCAAGACGGAGAAGGCCTCAAGCAAAAACCCATCATCGGTCTCGTTCCCTATAAGCCCGATGGATTTGGCATCCTCTCCCTTGTAAACCATGTAAAACTTAAAAGATGTAATGCCGTACTCCGTGAGATATCTTTCCACGTTCATCAGTTGATTCCGGGTGATGAGCAAAAGGTGCAGGGAAAAATCAACGTGGGAGTTCTCTTCCCCAACGCTTTTTACCCATGGAATATTTTGATAAACGCTGATCGGATTCTCGTAATCCCGGTAAAAGGGGACGACCGTTGTTATCCCTCCCAGGGCTGCTGATGCCGTCTCAGTTCGAAAATGACCCTCCACGTTTCCCTTGTAGCCGTAGTGGGCATGAGGTTCCACCAACCCAGGAAGGATGTAGTTTCCCCGCGCATCCAGCCTTTCCCGAGCCGAGATCCCATGGGGAGAATCATAAATTCCAACGATCTTTTCCCCTGCAATCCCCAAGCATCCCTTGAATGTGCCGTCCTTGGGAATAACCATAATTCCGTTTTCGATCAGAAGATCAACCTTCATCTCAATTCTCCTCCCCCTGTTTTGCTCCGCGCAGTGACAGAATAATACGATTGAGAGAAAAACCGAAGGAAACCGCTCGTTCTAATGCTCTTTGGTCGACAGAGATAGGCAGGTCGGTCCTTGGCCGGGACAAATGGGGAGGGAGGTCAGGGACCTCCCTCCCTTCACCACACCTATTTACGTCTTGGCGCTCCACGGGGGAATGGGGTACACGTGCTCGGCATCGGCGTATTTGTCGGGCAAGACCACCTTGATTTTCCTTTTCTGAACCTGCTGGAGGGTGGCCAAGGCGTTCTTATTCTGGCCCGTGGGACCGAACTCAATGGGCCCTCCCGGTGCAATGTGTTTCTTCAGGGAGGTACCGGCGATGGCATCCCGAAGCTTGACGGAATCCGTGGTCCCGGCCCTTTCAAGGGCGTCCATGAGCACCAGGGTGGCGTTGTACGCATGG
>CAYFXP010000275.1:0-1945 GCA_964346935.1 uncultured Syntrophobacterales bacterium | reverse complement strand
GCCGAAACAATGAAGGTAATGGTCTGCCTTTCCACGGGATGGCCTTTTGATGTTAGAGCTTGATCTTAATCAATTGGGTTTTCAAAGTCAAGCCGAATAAATTGCGATTAAATCCCAATAATAGCCCTAAAGGGTGTTTTTTCGGCGAAAATTCGCCATTTTTGTTTCCATACGTCTCTTTCCGTGAGAAACGATCCTGTTTGCCGCCAAATTGAATGTGGAAATGCGCTCAGCCTCGGGCGTTCTGCTGGGTAAGAATCCATAGGATGACAACACGAATTGCGGTTCTCCGGTGTTGCAGTCGGAAAGGGGAAAGGTGGAAGGCTAAGGTTGAGGTTGAGAGGGTGGAAGCGGGAGGAGAAATGTCAAAGTTCAAAGTTGGGAATCCCTGGAAAACGGAAAAATGACCTCTGAGCGGCGAGGAGCGACTTTTCCGGAGGTCTCGAGTTACATCTTTTAGCAGTGTAAGGGTGGAGATAAAGTGGTAGAAGGGCGGAGGTGTAGCTGGGGGGAAGATGGTTGGAGGGTTGAAGGCGGGGTTTAAGGAGGGCCTATATTTTACGTCTGGATTTTTTACGAAGCCGTCATATTTTTAAAAGGTCACTGGGTTTATGCTTATATTCAAGGGGTTCGCTGGGCGGGCCCTCAGTCACGAAAGTCATTTCGGTGTGGCCCATTTCAATACTATCCCCCTCTTTGATCCATTTGTTCGTTATCTTTCGCTCGTTGACTTTTGTGCCATTGGTCGAGGCCAGGTCGTAAACGAAATATTTCTGCCCCTCGATCCTTATCTTTGCGTGATGTCGGGACACGGCCTTATCCGTGAGCACGATATCGTTATCATCACTCGTGCCGATGGAGGTGACCGCGCCTTTTATTTCACATGTTCTTTCGGGCAACTCCTGCTCCCGGATGACCAGCCAGGCCGAGGAAATCGTTGGAAGCATCACCTCCGTTCCCATGGGTTCCGCGTCATCGTAGGAGAAGGACTTCGTGTCGGCCTTCGTCTCGGGTTTTGTCTCAGCCTTCGCCTCGGGCTTTATATCAGCAGGACTTATATCAGCGGGTGGCTCAAACTGGGGTTTTTCCTCTGGCTTCTGATCATAAGGGAAAGGGGCTATTTCAGCCATTGGCCCGATCTCCTCTTCTTTCTCCATTTCCTCCTCAAATGCCGGAGAAAAGACGGTAGACGGCGCCGAGGCACATGAACACTCCCTCCAGAAGGGCCGTACGGATCTTCCGCAGGAGGTGCATCTCCTCGCATGGATGAGCAGAAAATAGATCCCCACGACGATCATAGCGATGGGGATAAGAAAATAAATGACCTGTTCCGTTTCCATTGGCATGGTTCGTCCTCCAAATATCTGGTTTAGTGGGCCAATACTATTCAATAAGCCCTTCGGTACGGTCTCAACCTGGAAAAGAAGATATAACCAAATAGAAAGCAGAGAATAGCTCCCAGGCCGATTGCGGTGAATTTCTTTATCCGGGAAACCCTCTTTTCGATCCCTCCCTTTGAGAACCCCACTTTTATTACCCCACCTTCTTTTTCCGGGCTGAGGAGGGGATGGGATATTATGAGGACATCCTGTTCGCCGGTTGCGTGTTTCCCATGGTACCCGGCGATCAATTGGGAACCCTTGATGATTTCGATGGAGTAGATATCCCTATCAGTCCCCATTTGGTCTGTATAATTTCGCAATATCCTGTTGTTCCCGCCTATTGAAGGGTCTGCCATCAACACGTTCAGCATGAGGGCGATGTTCCTGCTGCGAATGGAGGCGTTTTTCTGAAGAATTTTCCTCTCTCCTTCGATGGACAAATAGCCCAGCAAGAAGACGGCGATAAATAAGATAAGCCCCATGATAATGGGAAAACTCAACCACTGACTCGTCCCCCGTTCTCTTAAGGTCATCTCCATCGGGCCACTCCTTTCCACCGGAGT
>CAYFXP010000274.1:0-2794 GCA_964346935.1 uncultured Syntrophobacterales bacterium | reverse complement strand
ACCCTCGTGAATTCGCTCAATCCCTATCGAATCGAGGGCCAGAAGACGGCCGCCTTCGAGGTATGTGACCAATTGGGGGAGGCGCCCACGCACCATTTCTTACCCGTTGGCAATGCGGGCAATATAACCGCCTACTGGAAGGGATACAGCGAGTACCGGGATAGAGGGAGGATCAGTCCCCCTCCCAAGATGATGGGCTTTCAGGCGGAGGGAGCTGCCCCCATCGTTCGGAGACACACGGTCGCCAAGCCGGAGACTATCGCCACGGCCATCAGAATAGGGAACCCCGCCAGCTGGGAGCAGGCCGAGAGGGCTCGAGATGAATCGGGCGGCGTCATAGACATGGTGAGCGATGAGGAGATTCTGAAGGCATATCGCTCTTTGGCGCAGCTTGAAGGGGTATTCGGGGAGCCTGCATCAGCTGCCTCGGTCGCCGGCTTGATCAAGATGGCCGAAAGGGGAGTCGTCAAGGCCGGAGATAGGGTGGTTTGCACCATCACGGGCCACGGGCTCAAGGATCCGGACATTGCCATCGGGATTTCGGCGAAGCCGGTCTCCATTCCCGCCCGGCTGGATGCGGTTTTAAAGGTGATGGGGTTTTGAGCGCCACGGACATGAGAAAAATGTCAAATCCAAGGGCCTGTAGCCCAAAACCGATTCCGCTCACTGAAAAGAATTTTTGATGGGCGGTCTTTCGTTCCGAAAACTCGCCATCTCAGCTCAAACGCGAACTTTGCGGCCGTTTCGCTTCATTAAGAATGGTTCCCAAAAATTCTTTAATGTTCGCTCCAGGGATATGGCCTACAGCCCGTCAAAGTTTAACGTTGGAAATCTTTGAAAAACGGGAAAACGAGCTCTGAGCGCGAATCAAAGTTTTTTTCCTACAAGAAAATCTTTTGAGCGGTGAAGAGCGAGTTTTTTCGAGACCTCGTAACGCTTCAAGAACACGGGCACGATTCACGGACACGGACACGAAACTCATGCGGACTGCCTTCATTTACACCGATAGGTATGCCGATTACGATTATGGCCCCGGCCACCCACTGAAGATCGTTCGCCTCAAACTGACCTATGAATTGATCCGGGCGTATGAGCTCCTCGGCCTTCCGTCGACGAGACTCGTTGAGACTCGGGAAGCGACGGAGGAGGAACTCTCCCTATTCCACAGCCGGGCCTATCTGGATGCCTTGGAACGGGCCAGTCAGGGCTCTCCCTTGGGGGAAGCCTTCATGTACGGTTTAGGGCCGGGAGATAATCCCATATTTGAAGGCCTTTGGGAATGGTCGTTGCTTGCTGCCGGGGCGAGCATTCAGGGTGCTCAGCTGGTAGCCGACGGGGAGGTCGATATTGCCCTCAACATCGCGGGGGGACTCCACCACGCCTTAGCAGATCGTGCCTCGGGTTTCTGCTATGTGAATGATCCCGTTATTACCATCCTCTGGCTGTTGAGCCGATATAAACGGGTGGCCTACATCGATATCGACGCCCACCATGGGGATGGCGTCCAATGGGCCTTCTACGAAACGAACCGGGTGATGACCATATCGCTGCACGAGAGCGGTAACTTTCTCTTTCCAGGATCGGGCTTTGAGTACGAGATGGGAAAGGGGCAGGGGGAGGGATATTCGGTCAACGTTCCGCTTCATCCCTTCACCGATGACGAGACATACCTTTGGGCCTTTGAAGAAGTCGTCCCCCCGTTGATAAGGGGATTTAAGCCCGAAGCGATGGTGACCCAACTGGGAGTCGATACGTTCTACAGCGACCCGCTCACCCATCTCTGTTTAACTACCCGCGGATTTACCAAGGTGATCGAGATGTTGAAGGGACTCTCGATCCCCTGGATTGCCCTGGGAGGAGGGGGATATGAGGTCGCCAATGTAGCCAGGGCGTGGACCCTTGCCTGGGCAACTATGAACGGGGTTGAGCTGGAGGATGGCATCCCTCGAAGCTTTGGGGAAATGGGGCGGCGACTGGGGTTCCGGGAGGATACCTTGAGGGATCCCCACCTATCCATCTCGCCAGGGAGGCGACAAGAGGCCAGGGCCGATGCAGAAAGGGTGGTGAATTACGTGAAAAAGGCCCTTTTCTCCCCGGGTCGTGAAGAAAAAACTCCCCTAGCGAGCTAGTGACAAAAGTTCCCTTGAAGTTGGCACACCTTTTGCTTATTGTCCCGCCTTTTCGTTTGACTTTCAGCCATCTTTTGTTATAGTTTTACAGTGGCAGGACTTAGCGGGTGATCCATGAAATATGTTGTGTTGGTCGGCGATGGCATGGCCGATTATCCCTTGGAGGAATTAGGGGGAAAGACCCCCTTGATGGCCGCAAACACGCCCAATATGGACTGGATCGCTCGAAATGGTGACGTTGGGTTAGTGAGGACCATCCCGCCCGGATTCTCCAGCGGAACCGAAATCGCCAATATGTCCCTCCTTGGATACGACCCCGCCCAATATTTTACGGGAAGAGGTCCCCTTGAGGCGGCCAGCATGAGGGTTTCCCTCGGGGCAGACGATGTGGCCTTTCGCTGCAACCTGGTTACCCTCGAAGTCCTCGGTTCCCAGGTGATCATGGATGACTTCACCGCGGGCCATATATCGTCGGATGAAGCCCGCCAGATCATCCAGTATATCGACGGGGAGATGGGAACCGAGGCAATTCGATTCTATCCCGGCCTCAGCTACCGCCATCTCATGGTCTGGAAATGTGGGGGGAGCCAAAAGGCCCTCGAGAGCCTGCGGCTTGTACCACCTCACGACATCGTGGGAAAGGGGATCTTCGATTACCTCCCCGC
>CAYFXP010000273.1:0-5220 GCA_964346935.1 uncultured Syntrophobacterales bacterium | reverse complement strand
ATCGATACGACATAACAATGGTGCGACGTGGACTACCCAAGTTAGGGAATCTCAAGAAGCTGGATATTGAAGATGAGGTCACTTTTCGCCAGAGGATGATTCGCATCTAATGTCACCTTCGATTCAGAAACATCAGTTACCAGCGCCTGAGTTGCTCGCCCATTCGCATGGCGAAATTGTAAACGCTTACCGACTGTTAGTTCCACGTCTGCCGGAATCTGTTGTCGATCAACCTCTAGTACCAGTTCTTCTCGGTATGGACCAAATGCTTGATCTGCCGGAACTTTTTCAGTTTTTGATTCGCCAGGACTCATCCCGACAACCGCTCGTTCAAAGCCGGGGATTATCTTTCCCTCACCTATTGTGAACTCTAAAGGCTCACGGTTTTCTGAGGAATCAAATACCGTGCCATCCTCCAATTTGCCTGTGTAGTGAACTTTCACGGTATCACCATGTTTTGCCTGTGCCATTCTTTCCTCCTTTCTTACGCATTAATAGTCCATGAGTATGTTTGTCCGAGGAGAACCTCGAAGGAAATCCCATTTGTACTTCGGATTTCCCAGCAATTTGCAGGTTTTCCCTCTCTAAAAGACCATAAATTTCAGGGTTGAAACTCCCTTAGCTCTATATCGTCTTTCCCTCCCAATGAAAAAGCCGGGTGACCATTCGGTTCACAAACCCGGCTATCTCCAAACCTCACGGATTTTTATGGCTTTTTGACTACTGCTGGTCTACCAACCCGCTTTTGACCCTTGCCAAATAACGTAGCAGCCACTTGAGAATACCCAACGAGATCCAAAGACCCGTAGCTTCCGGTCCCCACCCTGACGAGCGGTTTGGCTTTGCCGAATTTTTTTTAATTTATCAAACCAGATAACTCTTGTCAAACAATTCTGAATTATTCTATAGGATAAAGTAGAATCAGAGGACCTCTGATAAGTTAACGAATGAGAGCATCCTTCTATGAGGCCGCTTATTTTCAAGCTCCTTTTTCGCTTAAAACATGGGTTATTCCTTCAATCGTCAGTCGAGCTAGCGGCTTTTAAACGTGTGGCTTTCATTTGCCTCGAACGACTTTCTATCCGTGCTGGCTTCTTTTTGCCATACACCTAATGCTGTATTTTCCTAAAGGTGGTTCGAGCCGCGCCGGGGAACAAATTCTAACGAGACTGTCGAAAAAGAGGAATCCAAAAACTAAATTGGGTATTTCATCCCACTTAGATTGGAAAATATCCCTAGCTTGTCCCATTTATTTCTTAAATTTGTTGTCAATTTAGCTTCTTTGTGCCACGATTTTGGTAAGTGGGGGTTTTTCGACAGTCTCAACTGAATTCGTTAGAACCCGAACAGGTGGACCTGTTGGATGTTTCAGTCGGAATTCGTCATCCAGCCCAAGATTCGGCTGCAAGGCGATCTCGAAGCGTTTATTAAAGGGTTGTGAGATAGAATCTTAGAGATCAAAAGATAACCCTCAGGATCCCGTCAATCTCCCTCAGGGCCTTCACGATTGCTGAAGCCTCAACGGACTCCAGGTTCTCACGGTCCAGCTCGGACAATACTCCATATAAGCCGTCGAAGGCTCCCTTCACATCCAGGTCGTCGTCCATCCTCTCCGAAAAGATTCCCTTAATTCTCCGAGTCACTTCCCCATCAAGGTCAGCTTCCCGGTCTGCCCTACCCTTTACCTCGTTGACCATCTCCCTGAATGATCTCAGCTTATCCGCTGCCGAGCGCATGTTCTTATCCGAATAGTTGAGCGTTTCACGATAATGGCCATGGATGAGGAAAAACCGTATTTCACCGATATCGTATCCTTGTTCGAGCAGCGTATCCGTATAGTAGATATTTCCTTTGCTCTTCGACATCTTTTGCCCATTCACGTGAAGGTGATGGCAGTGGAGCCAGAACTTCGCCATGGGATACGGTCGTATCGATTCAAGGATCGCCCGGGTGTAGTCGTGGTGTCGAAAGAGGTTGTCAAACCCGCCCAAGTAAATGGAAAGAGTCTCCTGAAAGTGCTTACTGATCATACTGGGATCCTGAATGTTCCAGGATGGCCTACCCTTCCCAATCTGCGTATCCCAGCAAACCGGATCCCCCTCTCTGCCTCCGTGCCAGAGAATGAAATCCCCCCGGTTCCACTGCATTCCCGGATATGTGTCCCGGTGAAACCGCCTCTTTTCGACAGGCCATTTGGTCATATCAAGCCCATAGAGCTCTCCAAATCCCGGAAACTTCAAGGGGTTGAAGTAGACATTCCCGCCATGCCAATACGCGATGTTATGGTCGAGGAGACGCTCTATAATCTCCACGGCGTCCTCAACCGCCTCGGAAGCCCTGGGGAGGTAATCCGGTATCTTCATCCTCAGGAGGTTCATTTCACCCATGAATTCCTCGATATTTTGTTGGGTGAGCTGTTTGACGGTCATTCTTCTCTTTTCGGCCTCCTTGATCGCCTTGTCCTCGATATCCGTGAAGTTCATCCCCCTCTTGACCGCATAACCCGAGTATTCCAGGTATCGAAGCAGGACATCCTCAAAGAGAAAAGTCCTGAAGTTTCCGATATGAGCCCTCTGATAGATGGATGGGCCGCAGGTAAATATGTTTACCACCTTCTCGTCTACCGGCCGAAACGGTTCGATCCTCTTGCCAAGGGAGTTAAAGAGCTTCAGCAACGTCCATCCCCCTTTCTACGGAATCATCGGAGCCATGAAAGGCCCCGGGCACTCGACAGTATGCCTATGATATCCTTTCCAGGCTATGATACCGTGAGGCAAGCCGGTGAAGATTTCGTATGGGATCAAAGGAGCGCAGGTGAGCAACAAAAGCCCGGAAGAACTTCTTACCCGCGGTTTGGCGATACCAAGGGCCCCCGGAGGGGAAAAGCCCGGTTCCGATTGGGAATCACATTCCTTCAATCATTGGTGGGCCTTTCCCCTTTGCCCGCCAGCCTTGAGTCGATATTCCTCGGTCCCCCGCACTCCGGAATATAGCAGGTCACATCGCTGAAGGTGCAAACCTGCTTGCAGGAGGGACAGTTTTCTGGCGGGGCCTCAGCCTCGAAGGTATATTCGCAGCTGGAACATTTCCAATGGGTCATTGATCTCCCCCTCTCCCAGTCCATTGCGCCATAATGGCAGACGAATAAGCCCCGGCCTTACTTGTATCTCACAAGCCCCTTTGCCATGTTGTAGCGCTTTTCAACTTCAGGCCAGTGAATAAGGTTGAAGAAGTTCTTCACGTACTCAGCACGTCGATTCTGATATTTGAGATAGTAGGCGTGCTCCCAAACGTCACAGACGAGCAATGGATGGACACCCCATATAGTCAGGTCCTGATGTTTTTCCGCCTGAAGGACAATGAGATATCCCCTGTAAGGCTCGAAGGCCATGACGCCCCATCCGCTCCCCTCAACCGCCTTTGTGGCAGCGGCAAACTGGGCCGTAAATCGGTCAAACCCTCCAAAACTTCTTTCCATCGCCGCAAGGAGTTCGCCCTTGGGTTTTCCTCCTCCATTGGGCGACATATTGGCCCAGTAAAGGGTGTGCAGGACATGACCGGACCCATGGAAGGCGAGCTCCCGTGACCAGTGTTTGATCAAGCTATAATCGGCTGAGACCCTGGTCTCCGACACCTTCCTCAATGCCTTGTTGAAATTGCTGACATATCCGGCATGGTGCTTGTTGTAGTGGATATTCAGGGTTTCTTTGTCGATCCATGGTTCCAGGGCATCGTAGGAATAAGGAAGCGGAAGCTGCTTGCATTCCGGCTCTCCCTTCGCTCCAGAGGCATGGGCTGTGCCGTATAGACCGCCCAATCCCAGGGCCATTGTGGCCGCGCCAAAACCCTTCATCATCTCTCTCCTGGTAAATGAATGTTTCATCTTATCACCTCCGATTAGCCTTTAACGCCGTATTTGTTATCCTTCTCCCCCTCCGTCTTCGAATCTACCTCTCTCATTTCCTCAACATTTAAAAAATATACATAACTTCCACAGGGTTTTACCAGATGATGGGCAGGCAGCGATCCCCAGATATCGACGGATCGGGGCCATCTCCTGGTATATGGATTAAGAGATGATTCCCGAAACGGATGGAACAGAAATAACTACCCGGACGCACTCCGGGTATTGGAGGTTATCCATGGCCTCGAGGGGATCTGTGTGCCGGCTCATCCATTCAGGGGGTGGGATTCCTTCGGTAAAGATGTCCTTGGAATGGAGGGTTTCGATGCGATCGAGACCCATAGCGGCAGAAGCTCCGAAGACGAGAACAGGAAAGCCATCCACGCCGCCCGAATCATGAATCTTCCCTCCATGGGGGGAAGTGGCCGCCATACTAACAAGCAGGTGGGCAGGGCCTTCACGGAGTTTACAAATCCCGTGGGTACAATGGATGAATTGAAGAGATAAGGAGGGGGAATTGCGGGGGGATGATCCCCTAAAGGAGTAACGAACTCGCCTTTGCCAACAGTTCAAATTATGTCATCCAGGTCGACCTCCTTCTTTTGGCTCATCCTTCGCAGTTTCTCTATGGCCTCCGCTTCAATTTGACAAATGGCTTCCGGGGATAGGCCAAAGCGCGCCCCAATCGATTCCACCGTATGTATATCCTCTCCGTTGAAGCCAAACCGAAGGGTGATCACCGCTCTTTCCATATCCGTCAGTAATGCCAGCCATGCATTTACCATCTGCAACTTCCGATCTTGGTCTTTTTCCTTGAACATGCCCGTTAGCAACTCGCCCCCTTTCCTCAGCGCATGCCTCGTTGAGCCCCATAGTGATGACCTTGGAGCGCTCATTGCTTCCCCCCGAAGGGACCTTCGAGCAAGCGCATGGAGATATCTGGACAATTTCCCATGCTCCCAATCCGTGGTGGGAGTGAATTACAACCTCGCCTGAACCTTATTTCCCGATTGTTCGGCTTCAAGGATCCTTCCCTTGCACTGAATTCTGTCACCACCTGTAAGAATGGCAAAATCTATTAACTCACCAGCCCCTAGATCGAAATTGGCCTCCAGCTTTAATCCACCCAAACTGATATCGAGGGTTCGCATGGTCATCTGTCTCCCATAGCGGAAGCAAGAGGCCGGTTCCGTAGCGGAAAACCGAGGAAATCTCCGCTTATCCCGAATGTCTCTATTTCCCCTCATGGATCAACGGCCCCAAACGGATAAAGAACGGCCTGGTTCCCAGGTTGGTCTGGCCTTACCGACATTCAT
>CAYFXP010000272.1:0-18823 GCA_964346935.1 uncultured Syntrophobacterales bacterium | reverse complement strand
ACCCCCTAATCTGCTCGGCAAAGTGCATTGATATCATCTCCTTTCAGGTTATAATACGCCTTATTACCCATGGATTAAATCTGAATCCTCGTAGCTCCCCAAAACCCCAAGACGGCTATTGCCACCCCCACAATCAATTGATTCATGATATTTCCGCTGATGGTGAAGGAGGCGATGATCAACCAAATACCTAGGATCCCGGTGATCCAAGCCTGCCACATAGTACCCCTCTCCATTTTCGTCTTTATATAACTCTACTTCGCAAAATACGTACCAAATTGACCAATAAAAAGGCCACTTCAAAAAGTGACCTTTTATCGATACCTTACATTATCACCCCGTCATTCCGAATCGCGATGACGACCCTAAATCGCGAATGTTTTCTTCGCAATCTGCCGGGTGAATTTATAAGGCACTGAAATTAAGCATATTTTTTGCGAACGATCTATCCGCACTATTCCTTATCTCCTTCGCACCTCTGTCATCCCCTTCCCCGGAAATCCCTCGTGAGAATACCGTATTTCCTTACCAGGTTTTGAAACTGCCTCCGATCCATCCCCACATCGCCGGCACTTCGGGAGACATTCCCCTTGTTCCGCCGTAGGGCCTCCACGATGAACTGCCTTTCGATTTCGCCCACCACCCTCTCTCTCTCCCTCTTCTTTATTATCTTCAACTCATCGGTGTTTCGCGGGATTCGTATCCCAGCTGCTCCAGCCCCAGTAATCACCTCTTCTGGCAAATCCACCGCTTCAATCCGGTCGGTCTTTGCGAGAACCATACACCTAAGGATACAATTCTCCAATTCCCTCACATTGCCCGGCCAGTGATAGTGCTCCAAGACCTTCATCGCCTCATCCGATATCCCCTTAACCTTATGTTTTGCCTCCCCTCTGTACTTCTCCGTAAAGTGGGCCGCCAATAGTGGAATATCCTCCCTTCGTTCCCTCAAGGGCGGGAGATTAATGCACACCACGTTGAGCCGATAGTAGAGATCTTCCCTGAAATCCCCCCTTGCCACTTCCTCCTTGAGGTCCCGATTCGTGGCCGTAATCACCCGAACATCCACGTCTATGTCCTCGGTTCCCCCGATACGCATAAACCGATATCCCTCCAATGCCCTCAATACCTTCACTTGCAGTTCCTTTTTCATCTCACCGATCTCGTCGAGAAAGAGGGTTCCCGTGTCGGCCAATTCGAAACTCCCCAACTTCATCCGTGTAGCCCCTGTAAAGGCTCCCTTCTCATACCCAAAGAGCTCACTTTCCAATAGTTCCCTCGGGATAGCCGAACAGTTCACCACGATAAAGGGACCCTTCGACCTTTGGCTGTTGTAGTGAATGGCCCGTGCTACCAGTTCCTTGCCCGTTCCACTCTCTCCCTGAAGCAGAACGGTAGCCCTACTGTTGGCAATCTGGCCGATCAATTCCAAGATCTGCAACATCTCTGGATCGATACTGATAATATTGGCGAAACCGTATGTCGATCTGAGCTCCTCCCTCAGGTAGCGGTTTTCATCGATTAACCTGGCGTGGGCCAACGCCTTTTCGATCACCACCTCGATCTCGTCCATCTTCAGCGGCTTCAGGATATAATCATAAGCCCCCTCTTTCATGGCCTTCACGGCGGACTCAATGGTACCATATGCGGTAATCAAGATGACGGGAATGTCCGGTGCGAACTCCTTTACGTCGTGGAGCAGGGACAGGCCATCCTTTCCGGGCATCTTCATATCGGTCAAGATCAGGCTTACGTCGTTGCCCTTGACCACATCCAACGCTTGCTCGCCGTTGCTCGCCAGGAGGACATTGTAATTATCCCTCAGATTGACCTCGAGGATTCTCTGCATCCTCACTTCATCTTCCACAACGAGGATATTCCGCTTTCGCATCTCGATTATCCCCTCTGAATGGGGAGGTTGATGGTAAAGGTCGTCCCCTTTTCCTCATTTGATGTATTGGTCAGGGTTCCCCGGTGGGATTCCACGATGTTATGGGCGATGGACAAACCGAGGCCCGTACCGCCCTCCTTCGTGGTGAAGAAAGGATCGAATATCTTCCGGGAAATCTTGGGGGGCACACCCCTTCCGGTATCGCTGAACCTGATCAACACCCTACCGCCCTGATTGCGAGTCACGTCGATCCTGAGAACCCCGCCGTGCTCCATCGCTTCCAATGCGTTCAATTCAATATTCATGAAGGCATGCTGAATCATCTCAGGATCGACTTCGATATTGAGGGGGTATCGGGGGAACTTCCCAACGACATCGACGTTTTGGGTCGTGGCCTGGGGCAAAATCAACTGGATGGTTTTTCGAATCACCTCCACGATATCGCAATTCACCAATTCGGGCTCCTTGGGTTTCGCGAAGTCAAGGAAATTGGTGATCATTGTATTGATGCGGTCTGACTCCTCCATGATGTAGCCGACCATCTCCTCCTTTGTCTCCCCATCTTCCCGTTTTTTCATGGTCTCTGCCGATCCGGCTATGATCGCCAAGGGGTTCCGGATCTCGTGGGCGATCCCCGCGGCCAATTCCCCTAAGGACGCCATCTTTTCCGATTGCATAATCTGCCTATCTTTTAAGCTCATATCCTGATACATCAGAGCACGGGAGATGGCCAAGGAGGCCTGATTGGAGAAGGCGTCCATTATCTCGATCTCTTCATTAGTATAGTCCTTTTGGTTCGCCTTTCTGCCCAATACCATGAGGCCTATGAGTTTCTCCTTTAAAATGATGGGAACGACGACCGAAAATCCAAGGCTCAGCATGTGCTCCGCCTCCTCCTCCAACCCCTTCTCTATCCTCAGATCTTCTAGTACTGCGCCTTTCCCCGACTTCCTCAGATGGCGAATGAGGCTGGAATTGGGTCGAATTTTCAATTGCTCTCGGACGTTTTCCTCATATCGGATCGTGTACTCCTCGCCTTCATCATCGAGAAGCAAAATGGCGATGCTCTCGATGTGCAACGTCTCCGAGATAAACCTTCCCGTCGTCCCGAAAACATCTTCTAAATCGATTAACTCGATCAACGCTCGATTGAATTCCATGAACTTCCTTCGATAGTGATACCGCTCCACGTAGAAAAAGCGATCAATCCAGTCCTCCGCCTTCCTCTGAAAGGGACGGAGCATATAGACGAGGACCAAAATCAACATGGACTCGACGAACAGGGATTTAGGGGTATAAGCCTGAGAAATCATCTCGCCAATATTCTTGATGAGCAGCACATACACCGCCAAGATAAATCCGGAGAGGGACGAATAGAGAATGCCCCCCCTTATGAGGACGTGGATATCCAGCAAACGATATTTAATGAGGGCGATGGCGAAAAAGAGGCTTACCAGGATGGCATAGAGACTAGCCAAGAAGAAGACCGGCCAGCCCAGCTTCAGAAAATGATTTGAGAGGTTGATCCCCGCTCCCACGACGCCTACGGATACAATACCGAAGATCAGATACTGAATCTGCAATTTCTGTTTGGGCAATCGGGTAATCTTCAGGGCAGAGATGAGATTGCGAATGCCCCAATAGACATAAATGCTCGCAGCACACCCGATGATGACGATGAAAACTTGAAAAACGTACGGTTCTTCGAATTTCAGGGCATAGTAGAATACGTTTTTCATTTGTTCCAGTCGCTGAATATCAATTTGGAATGAGGAGAAGAAGAGGGTGAGGATGACAGCGGGAATGAGATAGAGAATGACCAGATTGTTTCTCCTGAAAAAGGGGATTCTCTGCTTCACCGGGAAGACGAGGGAAAAGTGCAGAAAAAAAACCGGCGCATACGCCAGCCCAGCGAAAATGATCTTTACCCCCAAGACGGCGGTTTCGGGATTGCCGCTATTGATCATGATGAATTCGCCCACGTTCCATGTGGCGAAGGAGAGGACGAAACAGGCAAAAAGCCTATTGGCCATATTCTGGGGATTGCTGGACAGCACGATCAAACAGAGCGTGATATTCATGGTGAAGGCCAAGGCGGCGGGCAAAGCTAAAATGTTCATTGAGCTCATCACCTCAATTGGGCTTATCGCTCATCACTGCTGGGGCGGACCAATATAATATCTTATGTGAAAACCGGAAAAAGGTCAACTCCCGGCCCCTTCCTGATTGGCTCGGCGGTTGTGGCTAATATTCTACCTGCCCAAGTGCACCCTGACCTCCCAAGAATTTTCAAAAGAAGCTCTGAGCGAATTGCGGTGCTGCCGTGTTGCAGTCGGGTGGCGAGCGGACCATCATTTCTGAACCAGTCTTTGCCCGGGTTCCCCGAAGCGAACATTAAAGAATTTTGGCTAACCATTCGAGCTTTAGAATGGTCCAAAATTATTTTCAGTGAGCGGAGGGGAATTCGGTCGACAGACCAGAAAATACTGAAGCGAAGGGACAAGGCTTTTCCTCTCACAAGAACATGTTTGGAGCCCCGAAGGGCAACCCCTATTGGGCCTTTCCAAAGCCTTGACAGGAAAACCCGAGGATTATAATATGGTAACTATGGAGGAGATTATCCGTAAGAGAATTGAGGAAACCGAAACGGTCAAGAAACAATTCCTGCGAGAAGGCCTTTCCCAGCTAACCTCAATTATTAAACTGATCGCCGACGCCCTTGAGAACGGAAATAAGCTCCTGCTCTTCGGCAACGGAGGCAGTGCAGCGCAAGCCCAACATCTCGCTGGAGAGTTTGTCAATCGACTCTTAATGGATCGTCCCCCTCTTCCCGCCATGGCCCTGAGCACGGATACGTCCATCCTTACCAGCATCGGCAATGACTATAGCTTTTCGGAGATCTTTTCCAAACAGATTGTGGCCTTGGGGAGGGAAGGGGATGTCGCCATCGGCATAAGCACAAGTGGAAACTCCGCCAACATTGTAAGAGCCATCGAAATAGCCAAGGACATGGGCCTCGAAACCGTCGCCCTTACGGGGAACGACGGAGGCGATCTCGCCAAAGTGGCCAACCATTCCCTTATTGTCCCCTCCAGCAATACCCCATGTATTCAAGAGGTCCATATGGCCGTTGCGCACATCCTCTGCGAAATGGTTGAGGCGCAGATCTTTAGAATGGCCTAGTGAATCGAACCTCGGGAAACTAAGATGAAATCAAAGTTTGATCAGATTGATCCGGAAAAAATTAGGACAGTCTCCTTAAAGGAGAGAAAGTCCATAGTGGGGATCGACGGTTTCAGTAGGAGCTATGTCAAGGGAAATAGTTTCAGGGATTTTTATGATGCCCTTCCAAATATTCTGGCGGGCAGGGATTTTCGCGAAATCGTCCAGAGACTTGTCGATGCCGTTCGCGAAGAGAGGATGGCCGTTTTGGCCATGGGTGCCCACCCTATTAAGCTCGGGCTCAGTCCCATCATTATTAGCCTCATTGAAAGGGGAGTTTTCAAGGCAGTGGCTATGAACGGGGCGTGCATCATCCACGATATGGAACTCGCTATGGTGGGGCACACTTCTGAGGACGTGGGCGAAGAGCTGAACCAGGGAACCTTTGGAATGGCTCGGGAAACCGCGGAGGTCATCAATGGAGCCATCCGGGAGGGGGTCCCACGGGGGTTAGGACTAGGCGAGTCCTTGGGCGCCAGTATCCTCGGCGGAAGCCTTCCTCATGTTTCTCTGAGTATTCTGGCTGCTTGCTCGAGAGTGCACATCCCCATAACAGTTCATGTCGCCATTGGGACCGACGTAATCCACATGCATCCCTCGACCGATGGAGCTGTTATCGGGGAGGCGAGCTACCGAGATTTTAAGATCTTTTCATCCAACACCTCTAAATTGGAGGGCGGGGTCTACCTCAACCTGGGATCGGCTGTCGTCCTTCCAGAGGTATTCCTTAAGGCCCTGAACTTGGCCCGAAACCTGGGTCATCAAGTAAATCATTTCACCACCATCAACATGGATTTCCTTCAACACTACCGTCCAGCGGTGAATGTAGTAAATCGGCCCACCCGCAGGGGGGGCAAGGGTTATTCGCTCATCGGTCATCACGAACTCATGTTTCCCCTCTTGGCAGCTGCAGTGCTGGAAAATATCGATTGAGGGTGTTGGATGCGTAAGCTGAGGGTGGGCCTGGCGTTGGGAGGAGGTGCCGCCCGAGGAGCCGCCCACATAGGAATCCTAAAAGTATTGGAAAGCGAAAACATACCCATACACATTATCACGGGGACGAGCATTGGTGCTATCATTGGGGCAATGTATTCAACTCGCCCCAACGCCCTGGAAATTGAAAAAAGAGCGCGTGAATACATTGAAAGCAAACGGTTCAAACGCACGCGATTCGATTTTCTCAATGAGAAAAAATTTGCCGAAAAGGGTTCTGGTTTTTTCTACAAGTTCACCCATCACGTTAAGAAGAACTTCTTCTACAATCTCTCCCTCGCCAAAAAATCCCTCATTTCGCAGAAGGAGTTCTTCGCACACATCGAGGCCCTCATCGACAATATCGGTATTAGGGAGACCCGTTTGAGGTTTGCCGCCATCGCTGCGGACCTTAACTCCGGGAATGAGGTCGTGTTCAAAACGGGTTCCCTTCGAAGAGCGGTGAGCGCCAGTTGCGCCATTCCTGGAATCCTCCCTCCTGTCAAGCTGGATGAACATGAATTGGTGGATGCCGGTGCCATTGACCTCATTCCCGTGGGCCTAGCCTCTGATATGGGAGCAAACCTAGTAATAGGTGTTGATGTCTCAAAGGGCATCGACACCCCCTTCGAATTGAGTTGTGCCATCGACGTCGTCATTCGTTACGAAAAGATTACCGCGTACACCCTAAATCAAATCCGCACTCAAGGGGCGGACCTCGTTTTGAGGCCTGATGTGCAAGATGTGTTTTGGGGGGATTTCTCCAAATTCGACCATTGCATCCAAAAGGGAGAAGAAGAGGTAAGTAGAAATCTAAAGAAAATCAAGAAGTTGCTTTTGAAAAAGAGGCTCACCCATTGGTTTTAAAGGCCTTATCCAAGGGGCTATCTTTGGAGTTCTTTTTCCTAAGGGTCTCCCGTGCATATATCCCCAAATCGTCAACAATGTGCTCAAAAGTCCGATCATTACGGACCGAAAACATGCAGTGCTGCGGTGCTGCAGTCATTCGGTTCTGCGGCTTTCTCGGGGATTTGAACCTGGATCGTTGACAGACGGGATCATATGCGATAAACATTTCCCCTCAGGGGCGAATTCGACAAGAGGAGAAAGCTATGGTGGAATGCAACCTTGAGCTGAACAAGGCAAACTGTACCTGCACCTATGATCCCTGCGATAAGAAGGGGAAATGTTGCAAGTGCATAGCTTACCACTGGAGGCTTGGTGAGCTTCCTGGATGCCTATTTTCCCAGGAAGTGGAGAGGACTTTCGACCGATCCATTTCCCGTTTCATCGCTCAACAGCGGTAGCCAGGGGCCCTTGGGGGCTCTCTTTCAAAGGACCTTGTTATCGCGGCGTTGTATTCGCCCTTGCGAAAGAGTCCGCTTCAGGAGGATTAACGTCTCCCGCATCCTGCCTCCTCTTTCTCCTCGTACCATGAGACATTTCTCCATGGCGCGAACCATACTCCCGCTAAACCGTTTCCGTTCACCGAATCATTCAACACGTATCGAGGAAAAATGAAGCGATATGCCGCCCTTGACATTGGGACCAATACCATTCTCCTCTTAATCGCCGAGAAAACCTCCGACGGTCGACTTCAAACCATCATGGATCTGGAGACCACAACCCGGCTGGGTGAGGGTCTCGCAAAAACCCATGAGATTAATTCCCATACCATGAAGAAGAGTATCGACGTCATTGACCGATATCTCTCCCTCTGCCACGAAAAGGGAGTAACGGAAATTGTCGGAGCGGGGACCAGCGCTCTGAGGGAGGCGAAAAATCGATTGGAATTTGTACAAAGGGTCCAACGACGGTGTGGCTTGAAAATTGAAATCATCTCGGGTCAGGAGGAGGCACGGCTTTCCTACCTGGCGGTGGCGAGGGATCAAAACTGGTCTTCGCGGCCATTGATGGCCATCGATATCGGAGGGGGGAGTACGGAATGGATCTATGGGGATGCCTATGGTGAGGTGCGGGTCTTTAGTGAGGCTATCGGCTCGGTAAGATTAACAAAACAGTTCCTGACCGCGGATCCCGTCCAGGAACGGGAATACCAAGCCATGGTCTCCCATGCGATGAAAATACTTGATAACATCCCCCCACCGTGTACAGATACGACCTTTGTCGGCATTGGAGGAACCATAACTGCGCTTTGTGCCGTCAAACAGGGCCTGAAGGAATTCAATCCTTCACGAATTCATCATGGACTACTGGAGCTAACGGATATCGAGGAGCAAATAGAACAGTTCAAGAGCCTCCCTTTACGGGAAAGGAAAGTCATTCCTGGGCTTCCACCCGCGAGGGCCGATGTAATCCTTGCTGGAGCCACAATACTCCTCTATTCCTTGCTACGATTTGGATCAAACCGAATTTGGGTCAGTTGTCACGGTCTCAGATATGGAATGCTCCTCGATCGATTCTTCAGAGGGGACTTCGGCCCTTGAGTGGTCGTCAACCAGCCGGTTAGGAGTTGAAAATAACTTTTGCCTATGTAATAATAGAAAAACATTATAACGCAGGGAAAGAATGCCTAAGGGAATGTTTTCAAACCCCTTTCATCGAAATATTGCCTTTTGGCTCGTCATCAGCCTGATGATGGTCCTGCTGTTTAATCTCTTCAATCGACCTCGAGTAAAACCCGAAACTATCAGTTTCAGCCAATTCATCAATGCGGTGGAGCAAGGGGAAGTCGCCAGGGTGACCATTCAGGGAAAAAAGGTCTCGGGCACGTATTTGGATGGAAGGAAATTTAAGCTCTTTGTTCCGGAATATCCTGACTTGGTTAAGAATCTGAGGGAAAAGGGGGTACAAATCTCGGCAAAACCCCCTGAGGATTCGCCCTTCTGGCAATCCATCCTCATTTCCTGGTTCCCCATGCTCCTTCTCATAGCGGTGTGGATTTTCTTCATGAGACAAGTACAGGTTGGAGGTGGAAAGGCCTTAGCCTTCGGGAAAAGTCGCGCTAGAATCCTTTCCAAGGATCAGCATAAGGTAACCTTTGAGGATGTGGCGGGTATCGACGAGGCAAAGGATGAAGTGGAAGAGGTCATCCATTTTCTGAGAGACCCAAAGAAGTTCACCAAGCTGGGGGGAAGGATCCCAAAGGGCGTTCTCATCGTAGGGGCCCCTGGCTCGGGCAAGACCCTTTTGGCCCGAGCCATCGCTGGGGAAGCTGATGTTCCCTTTTTTACCATAAGCGGAAGCGATTTCGTGGAGATGTTCGTCGGTGTTGGGGCTTCGAGGGTACGCGATCTCTTCGTCCAGGGGAAGAGAAATGCTCCTTGTATCATATTCATCGATGAAATCGATGCCGTGGGCAGGCATCGAGGGGCCGGCCTTGGGGGGGGACACGATGAGAGGGAACAAACCCTTAATCAGCTGTTGGTGGAGATGGATGGTTTCGAATCCAATGACGGGGTCATCCTCATTGCCGCTACCAATAGGCCGGATGTGTTAGACCCTGCCCTTATGAGGCCGGGAAGGTTCGATCGCCAAGTTGTAGTGCCTATTCCCGATGTCAAGGGAAGGGAAGAAATCCTTCGGGTTCACACGAGGAAAAACCCCCTTTCGCGAAATGTCGACCTCGCAGTTTTAGCCCGTGGGACGCCGGGCTTTACCGGGGCAGATCTGGAAAATATGGTAAATGAAGGCGCCTTATTGGCGGCAAGACACGGAAAAAATCAGATTGAAATGATGGACCTAGAGCAGGCAAAGGATAAGGTCCTGATGGGAACCGAAAGGAAAAGCATGATCATTCCCTACGAGGAGCGGAGAAATATCGCGTACCATGAATCCGGCCATGCCCTGGTGTCTAAGATTATCCCTGGGACGGACCCTATCCATAAGGTCACCATCATACCTCGGGGACGTGCCCTTGGCTTGACCCAAAGATTGCCAATCGACGAGAAACATATATACCCCAGGGATTATCTTCTCAATAATATCGCCGTCTTAATGGGAGGGAGAGCGGCGGAGGAGCTTGTTCTCCATATTCAGACCACAGGGGCCCGCGAGGATATTGAGCAATCCACGGAATTGGCAAGAAAAATGGTGTGCGAATGGGGGATGAGCGAAAAAATGGGCCCCCTTGCCTTTGGCCAGAAGGACGAACAGATTTTCTTGGGGCGTGAATTCGCCCGGCACAAGGATTATAGCGAAAAGACGGCGCAGGATATCGACGAGGAGATTAAACGGATTGTCGATAATAGCTACGACACGGCCAGAAAAATCCTCGAGAAAAATATCGATCTCCTCCACAGCCTTGCCGATGCCTTGCTGGATAGGGAAGCCCTCGACGGGAACCAAATAGAAAAAATCATAAAACGCGAAAAGACCCAACCATCCGCTCGAATAGGCTAACCCTTATTTCTCATCGACGGATATTTCGGATAATCGAGATGAAAAGGGTCCGAATCCTCCATATCGCCAAATCGGATGAGGCCGTCCATGAAATGCGACGCATTGGTATCGATCCCATCGGCATTGAGTCCATGCGGGAAAAGCTCTTCCATCTCAATCTCAAGATCGAGGGAATCCACTGCCACCTTGCCAACCTGCTGAAACAGGAGATGCTTCTCCTGGGCGGCGATGTCCTTATGGACAGGAGGATCATCGATTGCAGCGTTGCTGCCTCCGACCTCATCCTCATGGGGACTGAGAACCAAATCAAGACCCTCGTTAACAGGCTCGAAGGTCGTTTCAACGGCCTCCACGACGTCGCGGTCCGGATTCGCGAGTGTCTCACGCACTTTCAGACCCCGTCTCAAACCATTCGGTGCAAGAAAAAGATCCTCCCCCTCCATGAGAGAACCCACCTCATGGCAATAGTGAACGTCACGCCGGATTCATTCTCCGATGGCGGATTGTATATGGACGCGGACAAGGCAATCTCCCGGGGCATCGAATTGGCCTCTCAGGGGGCCGATATCATCGATATTGGGGGGGAATCGACACGGCCCGGGTCCGACCCATTACCGCTGGATGAAGAGCTACGAAGGGTAATTCCAGTCATCGAGGGCATTTCGGCCAAGGTTAATACCCCTCTATCCATTGACACCTATAAGTCCGCCGTGGATAAAAAGGCCATCGAGGCTGGCGCCGAGATGATCAATGACATCAGCGGGTTGAAATTCGACCTCAAAATGGCTCATGTTGCAGCCAAATACGACGTGCCCGTGGTGTTAATGCATATCAAGGGAACCCCTAAAGTCATGCAATTGGACGTCCACTATGATTGTCTCCTCACGGAAATTATGGAGTACCTGGAAGAGGGTATTGAAATTGCCGAGGAAGCGGGGATCGATGCGGGACAGATCATTATCGATCCGGGGATCGGCTTCGGGAAATCGGCCGAGGACAATCTCAAGATAATCCGCCACCTAGCCGAGTTAAGGAGCTTGGGTAAACCCATCCTGTTGGGTCCGTCAAGGAAATCATTCATTGGTAAGGTTCTCAATGTCCCTGTTGATCAAAGGGAAGAGGGAACCTTGGCCTCCATCTCTGCAGCCATCATGAATGGGGCGAATATCCTCCGGGTCCACGATGTGGGTCCCGCGAAAAAGGCAGCACAAATGGTGGATGCCATCCTGAGAGGGTAACGACCCCATGAGTATCCCGGATATCCTGATCAGTATTCGATGGCAGGACATCGTAGATATCGCTATCGTTTCGGCGCTTATCTATTGGATCATCATTCTCATCAAGGGAACGAAGGCCGTTCAGATGATCTTCGGCCTCGCCTTAATCATCGTCGCCTTCATCATTTCCCGAAAGGGCGAGCTGCTAACCCTGCACTGGATCCTGAATAGCTTTTTGAGCTCCATCATCCTCGTTATAATCGTTATCTTCCAGAATGATATTCGAAGAGCGCTGACCAGCGTTGGAAAAAACCCATTCTTCAGGGGCATGAGCTTCACCGAGGAATCCCAATTCTTCGAGGAACTAATAAGGACCTCGCTCTCCTTGGCCAGCAAGAAAATCGGAGCCCTCATCGTATTCGAAAGGAACACCGGGCTCAGGGAGTATATCGAAGGTGGAATCGACTTGGAGGCAAAGGTATCCAAAGAGCTCATCGGAAGCATCTTCACGCCTACTTCCCCCCTCCATGATGGCGCTGTGATCATAAGAGATGGGAAAATCGCAGCGGCGGGATGCCTTCTTCCCCTCAGTATGGATGGTGAAATCGGCAGTGACAAGGGGACAAGGCATCGGGCCGCCATCGGATTGACCAAGGAAACCGATGCCGCCGTCATCGTTATTTCCGAAGAGACGGGAAGCATATCGTTGGCCCTCGAAGGCAGAATAACCCGTAATCTCGATGCACCCGCCCTGGGAAAAATCCTCCAAAGGCTGTTCGACCGTAAAGGGGCCAGAGGGTTTCAGTTAAGATCGGGGAAATTTCTTGAAAGGCTTTTTCACTAAAAACCTCTCTTTGAAGCTCATCTCTATTCTGTTGGCTGTCATACTGTGGTATTTCGTCATCAGTGAAAGGACGGGCGAAACCGCCATTTCCGTCCCGTTGGATTTTCGGAACATCCCCACCTCCCTCATCATCATCAAGAACCCGGAAGAATCCATTAATGTCCGCATAAGCGGACCGGCCACCCTGTTACGGCGGTCGTCTTCCAAGAACGTGAAGGCCATTATCGATCTCTCGGATGCAAAACCTGGAGTGGCAAAATTCACAATCCAGCCCGAACGAATCACCCTCCCCCGGGGCCTGAGAGTAACCATGGTGAGCCCGGCATCGGTTGTACTGAGACTTGATAAGCTCTTAAAGAAAAACCTCCCCGTAGAGGCTATATTGGTGGGTAAACCCCTTGAGGAGTTCAAGCTCACGAGTGTGGGGATTGATCCGGCTGTCGTCGAAATAGTCGGGGCTCGAGGCGAGTTGAGCAGATTGGAGAGGATCCCTACGCAAGAGATCGACATCTCGGGCCTTAAGAAGGACTCGGTAAGAAAGGTCTCCCTGAATTTAGCTGGTTTACACATCAAATCCATCAGCAAAGAAGAGGTGAAGGTGAACCTAAGATGTGCTAGAGTACCCACGGAGGAAGACCCGAGGTAAGAGGAAGAGATGCGAAAATTGTTCGGTACCGACGGCATCAGGGGGGTGGCCAACGTGGACCCCATGACGGGCGAGATGGCAATGCAGCTCGGCAGGGCAACTGCCCACATTTTTAAGAACCGCGAGGGGAAACATAGAATCGTCATTGGGAAGGATACCCGGCTCTCGGGATATATGCTGGAGACGGCTCTATCATCGGGCATCTGCTCCATGGGGGTCGATGTCTTACTGGTCGGTCCTCTTCCGACACCTGGTATTGCTTTCATTACAACCAGCATGCGAGCCGACGCAGGAATCGTAATCTCAGCCTCCCACAATCCGTTTTATGACAACGGCATCAAGATCTTCTCCAGGGATGGATTCAAACTCCCCGATGCCCTTGAGGCTAAAATTGAGGAACTCATCTTCTCCGACAGCATCGATTCCCTCCGACCCACAGCCGAAGAGGTTGGAAAGGCCTACCGAATAGAGGACGCCGTGGGTAGGTATATCGTCTTTCTTAAAGATACTTTCCCCAATGATTTGACCCTCGATGGCCTGAAGATCGTCTTGGATTGCGCCAACGGGGCGGCGTATAAAGTGGCGCCCGCTGTACTGGAGGAATTGGGGGCGGAGGTCATCCCAATAGGCGTTGAGCCCAACGGGGAAAATATTAACCTCGATTGCGGCGCGCTCTGTCTGCAAAAGGTGAGTGATCTCGTCGTCCAGAGACATGGCCATTTGGGCATGGCATTGGACGGAGATGGCGACAGGGTGGTTTTCGTGGATCAAAAGGGGGAGATCGTGGACGGAGACCATATCATGGCCATTTGTGCCATTGATATGGCTGAGGAAGGAAGGCTCAACAATAGGAGCATTGTCACCACGGTGATGAGCAACATGGGGCTTGATTTATCCCTCGGTAAACGGGGGATCAGGGTGATAAGAACCGCCGTAGGGGATCGATATGTTGTCGAGGAGATGGTGAGGGGAGGATTTAATCTGGGAGGCGAACAATCCGGTCATACCATCTTTCTCGATCATAATACGACGGGAGACGGCATCCTCACCGCCCTTCAAACCCTATCGATTATGGTGAGGAAACAAAGGCAATTGGATGAGCTCGCTGAAGAAATGATCCCTCTGCCTCAAGTGCAATTCAACGCCAAAATCAACAGGAAAATTGATGTCCTGGGAATGCCTGCAATCCGTCAAAGGATTAAGGCCATAGAGGATGAGCTTGGGAAATCGGGAAGAATCCTCACCCGTTACTCGGGGACGGAACCCGTTCTGAGAATCATGCTGGAGGGGGAGGATGAGGACAAGATCACTCATATGGGCCGCGAGCTGGCGGACACCATTGGACGCATGAGGGAGGGAATTGGACGAGGCCCGAAATCGGGAGGATGAGGAGGTTGCGCGGATGACGAGAATAGCAGGCACATTCAGCCCCTTCTGGTATGTTCCATGATCTACGGAATAGGAATAGATATCGTTTCCATACCTCGCATTGAGAGAATGCTCGACAGATGGGGTCGCCTCTTCACCAAGAGGGTATTTACTCCCACCGAAATCGCTTTTTGTGAGAGCAGGTCGAACCCGGGGCAACACTTCGCCCTTCGCTGGGCCGTCAAAGAGGCGATGTTGAAGGCCCTCGGATTGGGCCTGAGGGGGGGAATCAAATGGACCGACATCGAGGTGGCCAACGACCCTTCTGGCCGGCCTCTTCTTGAAGTTCACAACCAGGCCAAGAGGTCCTTTGCCGATCGGAACATCAAGGCGGCTTTCGTCAGCATCTCCCACGAAAGGGATTACGGGGTTGCGCAGGTAGTCTTAGAGGTCTAAATATTGACGGCTTCATAAAAAGTCGAACTGCCGTTCGGCATACTCACGGCCCTGAGCAAAGCCCGAAGGGCTGCGTTGCGCGTCATCTTTGGTCATTGCGGCGTACTGGTAGCGTAAGGGTCCATCGAACGAAGGGCTATCCATTCCCTCATTGTTGTGACACCCTCCTAATCCAAATCAGTGTTTCCTCTCGGAAACATTTTTATAACTCCTCAATTTGGTTGCAGACTGATATGAAACCAGGCAACCCCCTTGTCCCTGGGCGTGATCTATTGAACGGAGATGGACAGGGAAACAATGTGACCAGGGATAAGGGAGCCTCTCAAAACGCGGGAACCTTAAGCCAACACGGCCTTGACAATCGGGGCCCTATTCAGTAACATGTCGGAAAAATTCATGGTTCCAATTTGACAGGGCCCCATGAAAAGGACCGAAATGCAGATATTGAGAGCACTGAGGGAGAGCCCTAAGACCTTTTGGGAACTGGCAGCCTTACAAGACTCAACCCTGTCGGCCCTCCTAACCACGATAAAGAGGCTTATGGCTGGGGAGACAATTCATTTCCATTCGTCCACCAAAAGGTTCGAGTTGCTGAGAAATGGAAATTACCATCCTCGAATGGACCCGAGATGTAAGACCTGTAACGGAAAGGGCCTGATAGCACGAGGGATCTTCCGCAAGGTCCTCCGACAATTCATCTCACTGGTTGCCGGAAGACCCATGCCCGATCCCAACTACAACCAGGGATTGATTTCATTTTCGGATCTCGCCTTAAAAGCCTCTTTCATGTACGAGAGGGGGGATTTAGAGGACCGTTCAATCCTCCTCATCGGTGATGATGACCTCTTCGGCCTGTATCTGGGGTTGTTGGGGATAGCTCGAAGGATTCACGTCGTAGACATCGATGAACGGATCCTTCGGTTCATCGAGGAAAAAGTGGGAGAGCTCGGCCTTAACGTTGAAACCATGAAATTTGATCTCAGTCGATCGCTTCCTCACGACCTCCATCACGCATTCGATGTCTTCGTCAGTGAGCCCCCTGAGGGAATCAAGGGGATGACCACCTTCCTCAAGAGGGGGGTGAAATCCCTAAATAAAGGGGAGGGTGCGGGGTATATCGGGATGACCATGGTGGAATCTTCACTGACTAAATGGTATGAGGTTCAAGGCATCATTACTCGGAATCGGCTGGTCATCACCGATGTCCTCAGGAATTTCTGCCTCTACCCCGAGGGGGAAGGCGAGTGGGAGGAGCTATACAAGCACTATCCTATTATGGCGGAGATTCCCATGGACGTGGGACCTCCCAATATCGATTGGTATAGTTCTTGCACGATTCGGTTCGAGAAAGTCGCTGGGACATCCACCCCCCGAAATCACTTTTATGGCGATAAGGATACCTGGGTCACCGTCAAAGGACTATGAAACCCACAAAGGAAATAACTTGATTTTTGCCACGACATGGCGATAATATATGGAAAGGGGAGAGACCATGTTGATAGAGATGAAGGTGAAGTTTCTGACTTTCGATCCATCATCAAACGGATTCGTGGTTTTCCTGGTAGATGGAGAAAATAAAAATACTCTCCCCATTTGGATTGGCCCTTTCGAAGCCAATGCCATAGCCCTTAAGCTAAAAAAGTCCTCCCCCCGTAGACCTTTGACCCACGACCTCATCCGCAGTCTCATTGATGCCCTTAATTGTAAAATTAACCATGTGGTCGTCAACGATCTCAGGGAAAACACCTATTATGGTTTGATCTACATCGAGGGAAAAAAAGGCGAGCTCGTCATTGACTCCAGGCCCAGCGATGCCATTGCCATTGCTCTGGGGGCGGGGGCACCGATTTTCGTCGAGGAGGACGTCCTCCATCGAACAAAAAGCGCCATGCGGGATAAAGAGGGCCGAGAGCTTCCCGATCAGCTTAAGGAATTGATTGAGGGCCTTAATCCCGAAGACTTCGAGGGCAAGGCCTAACCTCCTCCCTCCTTCCCCCTAAGCTTCACAAGAAGGTCCGCAAGCGCCGAGAGATTGAGTTCTTCGTTCATCCATAAAGAGTACTATTCCGTGAAACTCTTGGAGCCCCTCTCCGAAATATTGCTTTTCCCTTCGTTTTTTTTATATTCATTCCCGATGTATTTCTCTAGGGATGTACGGTGAAGCGGGAGGTCAAGAGGCAGAGGGCGAAGAGCACTGTTGTGTGCACATCAAGCCCGGAAGAGACGACGGAACTGGGGGAATTCATAGGAGGGGTTCTGAAACCGGGATGTGTAATCGGCCTCAGCGGGGAATTAGGGACGGGCAAGACCCACTTGATCAAGGGACTGGCAGAGGGACTGGGCGTTGACGAACGGTACTATGTAACCAGTCCTTCCTTCACCATCATCAACGAATATCCCGGAAAGATCCCGCTCAACCATTTCGATCTGTATCGGCTGGAGGGAAGGGAGCAACTGGAGGAATTGGGATATGAGGAGTATTTCTATAGTGAGAGGGTAACCGTGATCGAGTGGGCCGAAAAGGTACTTCCGCTGCTCCCTGAAAACCACTTACTGGTGGAAATTACACACCTCGGTGAGAACAGCCGGAAGTTCAAGATCACGGGCCTGGGCCACGCTTACCGGAATATAGTGGCTAAAGTAGACCGCTGGAAGCCGGATAGAACCCTTTCCTTTGACCAATGAGCACTTCCCTGCACAGAAAAGCTGTCACCGCCCTTCTCTTATCTTAAGCGAGATTGGGGGGAAAATGGCCTTAATTGTTCAAAAGTATGGCGGTACATCTGTTGGCGATATCGAAAGAATAAAGAACGTCGCCCAAAAGGTAATTAAGGCCAAAGAAGCGGGAAATGACGTTGTCGTCGTTGTTTCAGCCATGGCAGGGGAGACAGACAAGCTGATTAACCTCGCCCATGAATTAACGCCTTTCCCCGATGGGAGAGAGCTGGATGTCCTGATCTCTACCGGCGAGCAGGTCAGCATTGCGTTGGTTTCAATGGCCATAAAGGTAACGGGGCATGATGTGAAGTCTTACCTGGGGCATCAAATTCCAATCCAGACCGATAGTGCATATGGCAAGGCTCGGATTACCCATGTGGATTCCGATAAAATCCTGGAAGAGGTAAAGGCCGGTAAGATTGTTATCGTCGCGGGTTTTCAAGGAGTCGATAATGACGGGAATATCACGACGCTGGGCCGCGGCGGATCAGACACAACAGCAATGGCCATGGCGGCAGCCCTCAAAGCGGATGTGTGCGAAATCTTCACGGACGTGGATGGGGTCTACACCACCGATCCCAACATATACGAAAAGGCAAGAAAACTGGAGAAAATCTCCTATGATGAGATGCTGGAAATGGCAAGCTTGGGGACGAAAGTCCTGCAAATACGGGCAGTTGAATTTGCAAAGAAGTATCAGGTTCCCATCCATGTGAGAACCTCTTTTAACGATACCATCGGGACTTTAGTCTGCCTGGAGGACGAGGAAATGGAAGATGTCATCGTCTCAGGGGTCACCTGCGATAAGAACGAGGCCAAGATTACCATCACCAGGGTTCCCGATAGACCCGGAATCGCCCATAGACTCTTCGGCGCCATAGCCGATGCCAACATCATGGTGGACATGATCATCCAAAATGTAAGCAAAAAGGACCTCACCGATATAACCTTTACTATAATTAAGAGTGATCTCCCCAAAGCTACGAACATCGTTAGGGAAATTGCACGGGAAATAGGGGCTAAAGACGTCACCACGGATGAAAACATCGCCAAGGTGTCCATTGTGGGAACGGGGATGAGGAGTCATTCCGGGGTTGCATCTACCATGTTCGGGGCTCTGGCGAAGG
>CAYFXP010000271.1:0-7569 GCA_964346935.1 uncultured Syntrophobacterales bacterium | reverse complement strand
GCCAGGTATTTACATCGGGCCTCCCCATCAAACTGGTCCCCCTCGACGTAACGGAAAAGGTCTGCCTGCAGTCCGGGCAAATCGAAGACCTTGCTCGGGAAATGGCGCCATCCCTGGGCACGTTTCTCTCCGACTCAACATCGAAGGCCGTGGCGCACCTGCACCAGATAAGGGGAATGGCGGGAATTTACCTCCATGACCCTCTTGCTGTCGGGGTAGCCATTCGCCCTTCCATGGTCAAGACCACACCGCTCCATGTCGATGTGGACACCCGCAGCGGCATCACGCGGGGAATGACCCTCGCCGATCTCCGCGCCATCCGGGATGACCTAAAGCAACCGCCAAATGCTCACGTGGCTTTGGAAGTGGATGCCCAAGAGTTCCTATGGCTTTTCGAGGAGCGCCTATGCCCAGGGTCGTGGTAATCGGCTCAGCTAATGTGGATCTCACCGTAAGGGTGGAGCGACTGCCCCATCTGGGGGAGACGGTGTCCGGAGGGGAGTTCTACACATCGTTTGGGGGGAAGGGTGCCAATCAGGCCGTGGCTGCCCGCAAAGCAGGCGCTGACGTGAAATTCTTGGCAAAGGTGGGGAGTGATCAGAACGGGGATGCCATTATAGAAAACCTTGAGGACTTGGGGCTCAGCTCCGAGGAGATTCTGAGGGACGAATCTCGCCATTCAGGTGTTGCCATCATCATGGTGGATGGAATGGGAAACAATGCCATTGCCGTTGCCCCCGGGAGTAACCGAAATTTAACGGAGGAAGACGTCCTCAGGGCCGAACCCCACATTTCATGGGGCCAAGTCCTATTGGCCCAATTGGAGACGTCCCTTCCCTCCGTCAGGGAAGCCTTACGGTTGGCCAGGACCCATGGTCTTGTAACCATTTTGAACCCTGCACCTGCTCACCACCTGCCCCGGGAAATTCTCTCACTCGCTGACATCCTTACCCCCAATGAGGTAGAGGCCGCGACCCTCACAGGAATTGACGTCCACAATGCTGATGAGGCCACTCGGGCAGCGAGAAAGCTGCTCGAATCGGGTGCCAAGCAGGTAATCGTGACCCTAGGAAAAGAAGGCTGCTGCTGGGCTCGAAGGGATTGTGCACAGATGTTTCCCTCTTTCTCCGTGGCAGCAGTTGATTCCACAGCCGCAGGGGATGCCTTCAACGGGGCGCTGGCCTGTGCGGTAGCCGAGGGGTGTTCCATAGAGGAGGCCATCCGCTTCGGCAGCGCCGCCGGTGCGATTGCGGTGACGCGGAGAGGGGCTCAGGGCTCGCTTCCCATAAGAGACGAGATCGTGAATTTGCTTGAACAGTATCAGGGATAGGAAATGCATGCCCCCGTGGACGGAGGCTCGTTTCCATTATTGAATCAGGAGGTTCCTGCTGTGCGGACAGAGAAGAATCAGTGGAGGAGGGAGGCTCTCGTCGAGGTCCTTCGCCCTTTTGGCACCACGATCTTCACCGAGATGACAGTTCTCGCCAATGCTTGTGGCGCGGTAAATCTCTCGCAGGGGTTTCCGGACTTTGACGGGCCTGAGGAAATCAGGGCAAAGGCCGCCGAGGGTATTTTGCGCGGACCGAACCAGTACGCGCCTTCCAATGGCATTCCCGAACTACGCCAGGCGGTGGCCCGCAAGATCAAGCGGTTTTACGGCGTGGAGGTAGATCCGGACGAGGAGATTACGGTCACCTCCGGAGCAACGGAGGGATTGTGTGCCACACTACTGGGCATCCTGGAACCGGGTGATGAGGCAATTTTACTTGAGCCCTTTTACGATAGCTATCCGCCCGTGGCTGCTCTAACCCGTGCCGATATTCGTTACGTATCCCTCCAGAGTCCCGACTTCAGACTTCCCAGAGAGGAACTGGCTAAGGCCTTTGGTCCCAGGACCAAGGCCATCGTGATCAACAACCCCCAAAATCCTTGTGGCAAGGTTTACAGCAAGGAAGAACTTACCTTCATCGCCTCTTTGTGCGCGGAACACGACGTATACGCCGTCGCAGATGAAGTATATGAGCACCTGGTCTATGATGGGCGCGAGCATGTAACCCTCCTCAGCGTTCCCCAGCTCAAGGACCGGGCCTTTGTCGTTTCCTCCACGGCCAAGACCTTTTCCATGACCGGCTGGAAGGTGGGCTATGTGATAGCAAGTCCAAGACTTTCGCGCGCGGTGGCCATGACCCACCAGTTCATTACTTTTGCCGGGCAGTCGGCATTGCAGGAGGCCATGGCCTTTGCCATGGATTTTCCAGATTCCTACTACAACGAACTGCTCGCCGACTATACCCGGAGGCGCAACTGGCTCCGCGATGCGCTGCGGGACATTGGATTCCAAGTCTATCCAACGGAGGGAACCTACTACCTTTTAGTTGACATCACATCGGTCGGTTTTGATGACGATCTGGCCTTCTGCCGTATGCTCCCAGAACAGGCGGGGGTAGCGGCTATCCCGAGTTCCTATTTTTGGAAGGACCGTAGGCACGGCCGTAAGCTTGTACGTTTCTGCTTCTGCAAAAAGAATGAGACTCTCGAGGAGGCCATTCGTCGACTCAAGAGGTGGGCAAAATCACGGTAGCACCCATGGAAACGGATTGCACCTTCTGCCAGATCATTAGGGGAGAAAAGCGGGCTGATTTTCTGCATCAGGGGGACTCTGTAGTGGTCATCAAAGACATCCATCCCCATGCCCCCATACATCTTCTCATTGTGCCGAGAAGGCACATCAGGAGCCTCAATGATTTAACAGAAGGGGATAGGGACATTATTTCCGAAATGATCCTGGTGGCCAAGGAGATGGCAAGGAAGCACTCAATTGCTGAGTCGGGCTACAAACTGCTCTTCAATGTGGAACGGGGCGGGGGGCAGGTTATTCCCCATCTCCATCTCCACTTGCTCGGTGGGTGGTGATGGCCAGCGGGATCCCTTACCTCGTTTTGAAGGTGAATTTGTACGGCACTGAAGGTCACGGAGATCTCCTTGATCGATGGATCAACATCACGGGCCCCATTTTGGGGGTCTGGAGCAATAACTCTCGGCGGCACCCTATCCCCTGCATAGAAGCCATTTAGCGATAGCGACACTAGGAGGACTGGAATTATTGCCATAATTAATGAGCATCTCGTAACCATGTTCACCACGTGCTCTGTCCTTTCTTGTCGTCATGAACCTGGGCCATCCAGAAAGAAATTGGGGAAGCTTAAGCACCATCAATACTTGACCAGGGATTTCTCGTAATCCGTTACGATGGATTTCTTCCCTTTCTGAATCACTTTATGGCCCTCTGATTCCAGGCGTGCTTTTTGACCCTCAACCCCTCCGGGATATTTCGGGTTCAATTCTCCCCCCGCCTTCAAGGTTCGCCAGTATGGTGTTACCTTCTTCCCTCCCCCTGCTTCCTCTTCTTTGGCCGCATTTGCAGCAAACCACGCGAATATCCCCGTGGTGATAGGGCAACCAATGGTCGCCCCGTGTCTTTCCGCGAGAATCTCCCTTATCTCATTTATCGTGATGAGTTTTTCCCTGGGAACCTCTTTCATTATTTCATCAACTTCCATCGGGGCAGGAATCACCACTGTGCCCCTTCCCCACCTCTTGCTCATCTTCTCCGTAATCGTTTCAACCCTGGGCAGATCCTTGCTATCGGCCAATTTCTCATGCCATGATTTCTTCCGTCCCATATTCCCCTCCAGGAATTATTGTTGAAGTGAGAATACCCTTTCTCACTCTTTATTTAAGCATCAGTGAATACAATCATATTTCAGGGCCTTGCTCCCTCCCCTCCTCCACGAAGAATTCTTTGCACCGGGGGCAGCCATATCTCAGCCCGGCCGCCACTTTCACAGGACCGTAGAGATGCACGGGCTTTTTCTCCCTTTCCCAACAACAGGGGCAGAAAGGAACCGGATCATCCTCCTGGTAGTAAAAGGGTTTCTTGAACCTCATCTTCTGTATGAGCGATAGTGTTCTTTTGAGCTCCCCGTTTTCCTCCTCCAAGGACCCTATCTGCAGGGTTAGCTCAACAATTTCCCGTTCAAACGCATCAACCTTCTCGTTGAGCTCAGTGTCATTGAACCTCTTGACGAGATAAGCAATTTCCTTGAGATTATCGATAACACCCATGACATGGCTCTCCTGTTAATCCTCTTTCACGATCCATAAATGCCCCTCAAGGAGACGTAGAGCACCTCACAGACTACGCGCTTGCGCATCCCCCTGCCGCCTTTTTCCAGCAAAACAAGCAGTTGCACGTCATCCTCAAGCACTGGTGCAATTATTCTGCCACCGATGGTCAGCTGCTCAATTAAAGGGCGAGGTATCTCCACGCACGCCGCGGTTACGGCTATTCTATCGTAGGGGCTCATCTCCGGATGCCCGAGACCGCCATCTCCTCTTATCAGGACAATGTCGTCGTAGCCCGTGTTCTCGAGATTGCTTTTTCCGAACTCAAAGGTCAGCGGATCTATTTCAACGGAGACGATTAAACCCCCGGGGCCGACGACTTCTTTCGCAACAGCCGCCCCGTAGCCAGAGCCCAAACCGACCTCAAGGAACTTATGACCTTCATCCAAACCCAGAGGCTCATAAAAGAGGGGATAGCTGTGCGGGCATGAGATGGTGGCCTGCTCGCCGGGAAGGGGCAAGGGAACTTCGCGATAGGCATAATCCCTGTAGTTGCGCTGGATAAAGTCTTCCCTGGGTACCCTCAGCAACGCCTCCTTAATGGGCTCTGACTTGAGGTAGCCTTTTTTAATGAGCCAATCCACCTTTGCGCTTCTCTCGTTTTCGAACTCCTCCCTGCTTTTCGTCGGCTCCTTAGGTGATGGGACTACCCAGCCTCTCATGGTTGCCTAGTCTTAGTGCTTATCCACGTGTTTCAATAGCTGATCCCGTTTGATCCTACACGTGTGTCAAATGTGTACGGGCTGACCCCTATTTTGGCCTCCATTTTTCCTTGGCTTCTGTCTTCTCGCTTCTGCGGTGAAATTTATGCTTATTTCATTTTGCGGATTCTTACCTCAATCTCCCTGTCATCTTTCAGCAAATCAACGAGCTTGGACGTATCGGTATGCCCGTAGTGATATGGGTAGAGAATGTTCGGTTTGAAAGACCTTGCGGCATCCGCTACCATCTCCGGTGTCATAGTATACGGCACATTCATGGGCAAAAACGCGATGTCGATTCCCTTCAGTGCTTTCATTTCCGGAATGTTCTCCGTGTCGCCCGCCACATAAGCCCTCTTGTCGCCGAACGTGATTACGTAACCATTGCCGCGACCTCTCGGGTGAAACGGTTCCCCACTGCTTCGTTTATGAACGATGTTGTATGCGGGCACGGCCTCTATCTTCAATCCTTCAATGGATTTGACATCCCCGTTATTCATGACAATGCCGCCCTCGACCCGTGTTGCACAAGCTTTGGTCAACACCAGCTTGGTTTTCTCAGTGCGAAGAATACCCAATGCCTTCAGGTCAAGGTGGTCCCTGTGTTCATGACTTAAGAGAATAATGTCGGCTTTTGGCAGCTCGTTATAATTCGCCATCCTGGTCCAAGGATCAACGTGTATTACCTTACTACCAAAGGTAAACATTAACGTACCATGGCCTATAAACGTGATCTCCAGGTTGCCGGCAGAGGTTTTGATGATATCCGTTTCAAACTTATCCTGAGCAGCTGCCGCGAAGGTTAAAACCCCGAATAAAATCCCGACTAAAATGCCGATAACAACGAATAACCTGTTCATAATAATACCTCCTTGAGTTATGCTGGGGGGGTTGCTCTAGTTCCCCGGAGCGAGCATCAAAGAATTTTTACTAACCATTCGTGGCGAAGCGAATGGCAATTCGGGCGATAGTCTATGAAGACCTAATTCCCTTGTCTTCTAATTCTAACACATTCGACGGGAGGGCAGAAGCCGGGAAATAGGAGATAGAACGATCAGATGATATTTCAGGGTTTCCCTTTTGGTTCCTACCTGGGAAAGAATCACATTTTGGTCTAAAATAGAAAAAGGTATGCAAAAGAGAACCTTAGGGACGACAGGCTGGGAATTCTCTATCATTGGCTTTGGGGCCATCAAGCTCCCTCGCATCTCTCAGAAGGAAAGCACCATTCTCTTGAACAAGGCCATTGATAGCGGGATTAACTTCGTGGACACTGCCGACTGTTACGGTGATAGCGAGGAGAAGATCGGCCTTGCACTGAAGAGAAGGCGAAGGGAATTCTATCTCTCCACAAAGATAGATGAACGCGATGACATCGGGGTCCGAAAGAAGCTGGAGCGCTGCCTTCGCCGCCTCAGGACTGACTACATCGATCTGGCCTTCTTCCACGATGTTCGAGGTTCTGAATATGATCGGATATTCGATAGCGGCGGATTGGAGGCCCTGGAAAACGCCAGAAAAGAGGGAAAAATCCTGAAAATCGGGATCAGCATCCATCATTCGATAGCGATGATGAGGAAGGCAGTTGAATCAGGGGCATTTTCTGCTCTCATGGTAGCATACAGCGCTTTTGACGAGGATCGCCTAGCTGCCGACCTTCTTCCAACGGCCCGTAAAAAGGGCGTTGGCTTGATCGCCATGAAGCCCCTCTCAGGGGGGAGGCTGGCCGATCATCCATCGTTTCCCGAGAATAGAAGATTCAGCCGCGGAGAATCCCTTGCCCAGGTCTCCCTGCGCTACGTTCTCTCGAATCCCAATATCACCTGCGCCATCCCCGGGATGATGCGGATGCGCGAGTTGCATGAAAACCTTCAGGTTGGAAGGCAGTCCAGGAAGATCCAGCGGGAAGAGATTAAAGCCCTGATGGAATTCGTGGGGGAGGTGGGAAAGGGATTTTGCAGGAATTGTGGATATTGCCTTCCCTGCTCAGAGGGAATACCCATCCCCGACATATTCCGCTTCGAGACCTACTATGATCGATATGACCTAAAGGAGTGGGCGAGACAGCAGTACCGATCTCTTTTGGTGAACGCGAGCGCCTGTTCGGAATGCGAGCAGTGCCTGGAGCTCTGTCCATACGGCGTATCCATTCCGGAAAAGTTGAAAACGGCCCATCAAACCCTGCAATGAATGACAGGGCTTTCGCCATCTCATTCTTTGAGCAGGATTCCACTGAACCCCTCTGGGATACAATTATCCTTGTTTACGTTCTTGAAGGCTTTCGTGCCTTCATCTTAGAGACCAGTTTGTAAACATCCTTGTACGTTTCTATCCAGCCAGCCCTGAATTTCTCGTAGTGGGCGGTCTCGCCCTCGCTCAAGGCCAGTTCATTCAAGATCAGATAACAACTCGTGAGGCTTGAAGCAATGACAACTTTTCTCATTTCATCAAGCTCTGGTGATAAGGATTTCAGTTCCATATTCGTACTCCTTTCCCGTAATGAGCTCCATTCGGGATCAAAAACACGAATGAGTTGCCCCTTCAATGATTAATTCTGGCGGGCTTTTCAGGTTTGTCAAGCAAACGCTGTTACCAGAGTTTCCGGAATTTTTTCAGGTGGATACTGTTGTTTCTGAGCGTAATCTACTGGAGAAGTCGGGTACCCATCGAGGGTGAGCAGGCT
>CAYFXP010000270.1:0-7969 GCA_964346935.1 uncultured Syntrophobacterales bacterium | reverse complement strand
GTATTTTTGAAACAAATCAAGGAGGTTGGCTTTTCAGGGGTTCAAAACTTTCCCACCGTGGGTCTTTGCGATGGACTTTTCAGACAAAACCTGGAGGAAACGGGCATGGGGTTTGACCTTGAAGTGGAAATGATCAGAAAGGCCGACGAGACGGACTTGTTTACGACGCCCTATGTATTCACGGTGGATGAAGCCAAGGCGATGGCGGAAGCGGGAGCTGACGTGATCGTGGCTCATATGGGCCTGACCACCAAAGGGGCGATCGGAGCCACCACGGCCGTCTCGTTGGAAGACGCCCCCAAAAAAGTCCAGGAACTCTGTGATGCTGCAAAGAACGTGAATCCTGACGTCATCTGCCTCTGTCACGGTGGCCCCATTGCTCAGCCTGAAGACGCAGAACACGTGCTAAGAAATACGAAGGGCGTCCAAGGTTTTTATGGGGCGTCAAGTGTAGAGAGACTCCCAACGGAAGTCGCCATTAAAGAGCAAATGGAAAAATTCAAGAGGATTAGATTTTAGGTTAAGACAGGAGCAGCAAACTGTGCGTGATCGCGGTTAATGGTGGTGTGGTGAATCAGAATTATCTCCCCATGACTCCCTGGTCATCTTGATAGACAAAAGGATGCACAGGAAGCCCCATTGCAAAGAAACGGGATGCGCATCAGAAATATCCAGGTCAAATGCAAAGCAGTTGAACTTCGAATCACCTAAATAAAGAGGTGAAGTGATATACATGGCGCTCCTTCTCGGTATGTCATTCCTTAATGGCTTGACCTTGGCAGCTCTCCTTTTCGTTACGGCGAGCGGCTTAACGCTGTCGTTCAGTTTGATGCGTGTTGTCAATCTGACACACGGCGCATTTTATTTGGCTGGTGGATATATCGGCTTGACCGTATTGAAGGTCAGCGGAAACTGGGTGTTGGCCGTGCTGCTTGGCGGCCTCCTGATGGCAGCAGTGGCGCTAATCGAGGAACGGTTCCTGCTGCGCTGGGCTCGGGGAAATGAGTTGATCGAGACGTTGATCTCCCTCTCCGTGGCCATCATCATTGCTGACTTAGCGCTAGTCGTCTGGGGAGGGAATCCGAAGACTATCAGTATTCCGAAGGCCTTGGGGGGCGCTGAGGTGATACCCGTTATTAATGTCATGTATCCCGTATATCGCATTTTCATGCTAGGCCTGGCGATTTTCATCATCTTTGGCCTATGGTTATTCCTGAAAAAAACCAACCTGGGCATCACTATTCGGGCTGGCGTGGACAATTTTCAAATGGTATCCGCCCTCGGTATCAACGTGCATCGACTATTCACTTTTGTTTTTGGTCTGTCTGGCTGTCTGGCCGGGATAGCGGGGGTCGTTGGCGGGACTTTCATGATGTTGGGTCCTGGCGAAGACTGGCGAATTCTCCTTCTGACCCTCATCGTGATTATCGTCGGTGGGATGGGAAGCTTGGGCGGAACCATTATCGGTGCCCTTATCACGGGCTTGATCTATAGTTTTGCCACGGCCTTCATCCCTGAGTTCTCTTTGTTCTTGCTCTTCCTACCCGTGGCCATCATTTTGTCAGTCCGACCTCAGGGCTTGTTTGGAAAACAGGCATGAGCAACCGCCGACCATTGATATTTCGAAGGATCGTTCTGGTGGTGCTGGTAGCCGCCTTGGTTCTCTCCCTTCCCTGGTGGACCTCGGGTTACTTCGTCATGATGTCCATCCGGGTCATGTATTTCGGGATGCTGACCATGAGCCTGGTTTTTCTGGCCGGAGAACTTGGCTGGGTTTCCTTGATGCAAGCCGCTTTTTTTGGCATCGCAGGCTATTTCGTGGCCATCTTACAGACCCGATACGGTTTACCCTTTCCCATCCCTCCCCTCGTGGGTATCGCGGCCGCCATTTTGGCAGCAGGCCTGTTCGGACTGCTGGTCGTCCGGGTTCGGGGTATCTATTTTCTCATGCTTACGCTCGTGTTGGGACAGCTCATCTGGGCGTTGGCCAGCCAGTGGGCCTCGGTAACCAGAGGAGATACAGGTATCCATGAGGTTTATGCCCCGGTGATCTTCGGAATTTCAACGGCCAAATCAAAGACGGCCTTTTATTTTTTCAACCTTGTCTTCTTCGTCTGTATGACCTATTTTCTCTTGGCCCTCAAGAGGTCGCCTTTTGGTCTCATGCTGCGCGGAATCCGGGACAGTGAATCGAGAATGGCCATGCTGGGCTATCCCATCAGTTTGCTGCGCTATTCTGCTTTTTTATTCGCAGCCCTCGTTGCGGCCGTGGGCGGAGTTTTCTTCGTCTATTTTACCGGCCTCATTAACCCCCACTCTGTCTCCTTGACGACCAATGTAGAGACTTTACTGGCCGCGATTCTGGGCGGAATCAGTACACTGGCAGGTGGAGCTTTGGGCACAGGCATTCTAAAAACGCTGGATGTTTGGCTGAGCGGTGTGACCAAACGTTACCTTCTTTTCATGGGAATCATGTTTATGCTGGTGATCATGTTTGCCCCACAGGGCATTGTGGGAAGCCTGAAGAGGTATTGGGAATCCCTTTTCAACCGGGTATTTGGCTGGCCCGCCCTCAGGATCGATGCCGGCGACGGTGTGGCATCGATTTCTGGTGAGCGTTTAGATAAAAAATCAAAAAGGGAGAAAGGAGAAAAAAAATGAGTCGAAAAGGATTTGTCATGCTGGTGGTTTTGGTTCTCACATTTGGCGCTTTAAGCACAGCTCAGGCAGTGGATCAGATTCGTATCGGTCACATCGGACCGACCACGGGCTGGGCGACGATTTTCGGGGAACAGGTTTACAATGGGATAAAACTGGCATTGGCTGAGAGGGATTACAAGTTCAAGGGGATACCGATCAAGCTTTTTACGGAGGACACGAAAGCAGACGTGGAGGTAATGAGGACCAAGTTGGACTCTTTGAAAAACCGCGATAAGGTGCACCTGATCATTGGTCCCTCTCTGGGCCACGAGGGTATGGCGGCAGTGGACTGGGGTGCCCGTAACCCCGACGCCCCGATGCTGATTGGTTATTCCGCGCCGGAAGACATTACCATGCGGAAAGCGACATTCAGTGTCGTCAGGCCCGGCTGGACAGGGTCGCAGGTGATATTCCATTTCGGTAAGTTCTGCGCCAAGGACCTGGGCTACAAAAAGGTGATCATCGTGGGGCAGGATTACTCCTATCCATGGGACCAGGCGGCGGGCTTTACAAGGGGGTTCCTGGAGAACGGAGGGGAGAAAGTCGAGCGCATCTGGCACCCCGTGGAGGCAGTCGATTTCAGCTCCATCATGGCCAGATTGATGGTCATGGCCAAGGAATACGACGCCGTATTGAACAATTCTGGGGGTGCGCAAGTGGTGGGATTCTTTAAACAGTGGTATCAATTCGGACTGGACAAAGTGTATCCTCAGATTCTTGGCCAGGCAAATGTACCTATCATCCCGATGTTATCCGAGATGGGCGATCTGGCGCTTGGCGTATACTCTTCGCTCCACTATTACGATGGAAACCCCTCCGCTGCCAACCAGAAGTTCAGGGAGAGTTACAAGAAAGCCTACGGGGAGTATCCAAGTGTGATCGCGGTCCAGGGCTACGATGCGATACATGTCGCCTTTAAGGCCATGGAGGCCATCGGTGGTAAGGTGGACGACTCCAAAAAATTCATCGAGGCCATCCGACGAGTTAAGATGACTGAAGATGAATCTCCGCGTGGGCCATTCCATTTCGACAAATACGGCAACGCGGTTCAGAACATTTTCATCAAGAAGGTCGTGAAGAAAAATGGTCGGTTAGTGAATATCGCGGTGAAGACCTACAAGAGTGTATCGCAGTTTGGACCGTATGCCAATATGGCCGAAAAATATATGGCCCAACCTGCGACCACCCGCGACTATCCGCCCGGTGATAAGGCAGCATATTTTAAAGAGATCGAAAAATACTTTGGAAAGGAGTACGTGGAGAACCTCGAGAAGAATAAAGGTTGGGTGGACTGATATCTGAAAGGCATCGCGAACGGAAATGACATCCATTGGGTCCGATCAGATGCAAGCAATCACCTTGCGAGGCGTGTCTAAATCCTTCGGCGGCATTCATGCGGTCAAGGATGTGAATCTTGAGATCAATGTGGGCGAGAGTTGGGCTCTGATCGGACCCAATGGTGCCGGAAAGACTACACTGTATAATCTCATTACCGGCGAAATACCTTTGGACAGGGGCGAGATATTCCTGTTCGGCAACGACCTCACCCGTGAACCCGTCCAGAGAAGGATTCAGCTGGGGATGGGGCGAACTTACCAGATGTCCAACCTTTTTATGGACCTCACCGTCCAGGAGAACCTCTTTTTGGCGGCTTGGAGGCGGAACAAGAGTTCCCCATCGTTCCTGGCCACTCTGTTTCTGCCTTGGAGAGAATTCACCGAGCCCTGCGACCAAGCTTTAAGAATCGCGCGCCAAGTGGGTTTGGAAGAGCGGTTTAACGTTCCCTGCAGTGAGCTGTCCCACGGCGAACATCGGCAGCTCGAATTGGGTATCACCCTAGCCCACGAACCTCGGGTCCTGCTGTTAGATGAGCCCATGGCCGGTCTGTCAGCAACGGAGCGTTCTTTCATGACTAAACTGATCATGGGACTTAAAAAAGACATGACCGTGGTCATCATAGAGCATGATATCGATGTGGCCTTCACCATTGCTGATCGGGTATCGGTCCTACACCAGGGGGCCCTGATTGCAGAAGGTTCCCCGGAAGAGATTCACGCAAATGCGCAAGTACAGGAAATTTATACGTTGAGTCGAAATTCCCATGGGTAATGAAATTGCAGCCACACTTTTGGAGATATCCAAGCTGAATGCTTATTACGGAAAAAGCCATGCTTTGGAGGATGTGGACTTACGAGTGAATGCGGGCGAACTGGTAGTGGTAGTAGGTCGCAATGGAATGGGGAAGACCACGCTTTTGAGGTCTGTCTTGGGATTATCACCTGTCATTCGAAGTGGAAACATTGTCTTCAACGGCCAGGAGACGGTGAGAAGACTGACCCATGAAGTTGCGGCCATGGGGATCGGTTATGTCCCACAAGGAAGACTTCTGTTTCCCTCCCTCACGGTGGATGAACATTTACAATTTGCATACCAAACCAAGAAAAAGAGCGTCCAATGGACGCCCGAGGTAGTATACGAACTCTTTCCGGAACTTCGAGAGCGACTCCATGTTGCAGCCGCACGACTGAGCGGAGGTGAACAACAAATGCTGGCTATCGGCCGCGCTCTCGTAACAAATCCCATGCTTTTGATGATGGATGAACCCTCTGAAGGGTTGTCCACCCTTGTTATCCAACGAGTGGAACAGGTTTGTCTTCACTTGACCTCGAGCGGCATTGCCATATTGCTCGTCGAGCAAAATCTAGAAATGGCCCAAGCTTTGGCCGATCGAGCCTACGTTTTTCTGAATGGCCGTGTGGCGTACCAAGCCTCTGGCGAGACATTTCGCAAGGACAGAGAAACGGTCGGCACTTATCTGGGAATCTAATGCGGGCCTTTTCGATGAAATGAAGATGTCTTGAAGGGCAAAGGGCTAAAAGCTTCCGAGACTATTTTTTGAGTGCTTCTTCGTCTATGAGTCTCGGCGTGCCGAGGGTGTGGGGCAACTGGATGGCATAGGAAAAGGAGAAATAAGGCTGAACTGCTGGATCATTCTACTAGGCGGCGTGGCCGCGGTCACTGTTGTCGCAATCCTACGTCGGGTTCATGGGCAGAGCAAAATCAACATCCTCCCCAAAGGCTGAAGTGACGTGATAATGGAACATCTGAATCGTTTCAATGCTTACCCCGAAAACAATAATTATTACTCAAATGCGCAGGTTCGCCTAATTCCAATTTGGACAATATTTCATGTTCTATAGGTGCCAAAGTCAAGTCGTCCCTCGGTGATGGTGACTACCGCCCCCCAACCTATGACCTGGCGTTTCACATGGTCGTTCACCCTTATCATCACCAGTTCGACTAAGAGCTATCGGTCCACCCTTCGAAATCGCTGTTCCGTGATGAAGGCATAGCTGAAGGGGGGTCCGACCTCCTCCTGGGTTTTCGCGATCTTCTCCATACCTTTTTTGATTTCCGAGAGGATTTGATTGAGGGGGACGTTCTCCTTAGCGAGTTGATTCAGCTTGTACTCCATGCCCATGATTCGGGGAGCAGTGTAGGCGTAGGAGATCTCGTCTCCATCCAGTTGAGGGAGCTTCTTCTTGGTCCAGAGCAGGTAAAGCCGAAACCGATGCTGCGGGTCTTTAGCCGTATAACCCGCCAAGACGAAATAGACGTGGTGGATGGGGTCAACGGGCAGGATTTCGCAACGCTTTCGCATAAACCGCTCGAATTCAGTGCTCAAGAAGGGTAGCGAGGCGCCATAGATGTCGTGAACGTCGTCAAGCTTCTCCTCACTGAGAAAATTCTTCAGCGCGTGACACATCTCCACCCCATCTGCGGCGCCGCCGGTTAGAATAGCGGTGTGCTTACTGAGCTGCACCAGACGATCCACCTTCAGTTCTATCATTTCACCACTGGGTTCAAAGTCGACGGCTTTGCCATCCCCTGCCAGAACGATTCCATTGGCATTTTGGCATGCGATGAGCTGGGACATAGGGTGCTCCTTTCCCGTTCCTCTTTGGGTTCATATACCACAGGTGGGGCCGGGGTTTCAACTGGAAACATACTCCCCTTGACGACCTCATCTCCGTCCTGCTATTGTCCTTTGAGAAATTGATCCGGATAATCTCTCGAAGGATGGAGACCATGTGAACGCGAGCTGGAGGCATTGGTTCCAGCTATCACGCCCCCTTTTCCACAGCGTTGGGGTACTGCCCTTTGTCCTCGGCTTAAGCCTTTCGTGGCGATTAGGGAATCCCATCAACTGGCCAGTCTTTTTGCTCGGCTTGTTGGCCGTCGTTCTGATCATGCTTGGCACCTACTACGCCGGGGAAGCTTACGACATACGGGAAGATACAACCACCTGGTCCGAGGGCGGGAATCCCTTCTCCGGAGGGTCTGGGATCGTGGTCAAGGGGCGAATAACTCCTCGCCAAGTCAAGAGGGCCAGCTTTGCCGCCGTTTTCGCAGCGATCCTCCTGGGAATCTTCATCCAGTTCGGCCTGAAAACCGGACCCTGGACCCTTCCCTTGGGGCTGACAGGGGCATTCGCTGGGTACTATTACTCCACGCCCCCACTGCGATGGGTTGAACGCGGCATTGGAGAGCTCATTATCGGTTTCTGCTTCGGGTGGCTCCCCGTTGCAACAGCCTTCTACCTCCAGGTGGGTTCGCTCCACCCCCTCACCTTCTGGCTCTCCGTTCCCATAGGCTGCACCATATTCAACGTAATCCTGTTGAATGAATTCCCGGATTATAGAGGGGACAGCCGGGCGGGAAAAAGGAACTTGGTGGTCCGTCTGGGTTTGGATCTGGCCTCTCAGATTTACGGAATGGTCCTATTCCTGGCCTGGATTTTCCTGGTAGTGAGTCCCTTTTTCGGCGCACCGTTTCAGCTCGCCGTCCTTGCCACTCCCCTCTATTTTTTGGGTGGGAAGATCTACCTTGAGCTTCGAAGGGGAGCTTATCGGGACAAGTACAAATTGAAGAGGCTCTGTGGCCTCAACCTGGCGATCAATCTGGGAACAACGGCCCTGATGATCCTATACGTGATCATATGCCTGTAAGAAAGCTCCGAAAAAAGAACTCTTCGTTGCTCCTTTTTCTAAGCTTTTCAGTGCTGCAGTGTTGCAGTGATGCGGCAATTTGTTGCTGCGGTCCGCCCCAGGGGGCAGGCTAAGGTTAAGGCTAAGGTTGAGAAAGAGAGGGTGATGCTGTGTTGCGGTGCTGCGATGGGAAGGTGTTGCAGTGCTGCGGTCATGCGGTTGTGGGATGAAAATTTTCATTTCACTACGGGTAGGTTCGGGCTCAGAGCTCCTTTTCCGAT
>CAYFXP010000269.1:0-22644 GCA_964346935.1 uncultured Syntrophobacterales bacterium | reverse complement strand
CCAAAGGTATTCTTTTCGACGAATTTCCGATCGTAGATGCCCTCCTGGATGATAACATAGGCCATTCCGAGGGCCAGGGCGGCGTCCGTTCCAGGACGGATGGGAATCCATTGGTCTGCTTTACTGGCTGAAACCGAGAACCGTGGATCCACGACATATATTCTTCCCCGGTTGCCGGGCCTTTCCTGGCGAATATGGCCAAAGGCCCGAAGCTGAAACACGGGGGAGATCCATGCCTCTAAGAGACTGCACCCAAAGGAAAGGATCAAACCCGCATTCATCAGGTCATAGCCCAGGGGACGGGTGAGTCCCTGCATGAGAAAGTGCGCCTTTGAGACCTCGTCCGGCGTGAAACACCGGTTTCGGATATAATTGGGCGTACCATATGCCTCAGCAAATCTCTGAATAAATGCTTCTCTTAAATCGTGAAACTGACCGGCGAGAATCACAAGGGAGTTGGTGAGTCTTTTCCCTTGCAATCCCCGGAGTTGTTCGACCACGATGGCGGTCGCATCATCCCAACCGATAGGTTGCCACTTTCCCTCACCCCTTTCCCCCGCCCTCTTGAGGGGGGATTGAATTCTATCCGGGTCATAGAGGGATTGAATGCTGGCCAAACCCTTGGGACAGATTCCACCCCTGTTGATCGGATGGAGTGGATTCCCCACGATCTTCACTGCCCTCCCTTCTATGACGCGAACCAGTAAGCCGCAGCCGCCGATGCACTGTTGGCAGATTGAGGGAATCCATTCCTCAAGGGGATTTCCCCATTGCTCCGGAGGCTTCTCACCGATCCCTATTCTCTGGAAATCCGTACATCCGGAGGAGAGACCAGCCACCGTCCCCATGAAGATCTTGAGAAAGTGTCGCCGTGATATTCTCAATAACCTTCTCCTTTCAAGGGAAACCCTAATTATGGCACGCTAGGCAATCATTGTCCGCTCCAGTTTTCCGGTGACAATCCATGCAATCATTCATGCTCAACATTTTCAGCGGCCTTGAGGGTGGTTTAACCGTTTCTCCAATCTTTCCGTGGCACGTTTCGCATTGAATCCCGGCGACAAGCACATGCCTCCGATGCGTGAAAAAGACGTGCTTTGGCATCCGGTCGAGTGGTACCCATGGAATCTTTTTCTTCTCCTCGGCGTATTGTTGGATTTTGGCCTCTTCTGGACTTTCAGTGATGGGTTCTTCATGACATTCCAGACATACCTCAATCCTTGGAGAGCCAGCAAAGGTTCTTTCTCGCACGTATTGGTGGCACATGGTGCACTCCAACCCCTGCTCCTTATGAGTTTTATGGTTAAATCTGATGGGTTGCTTTGCCCCTCTTCCCATAACCGGAACAAGGAAGGGGACGGTCACCACGACGAAGAGGATAATCCCCCCCAGGAGAAACCAAATTCCTCTTCCCTTGATCGCAGATGAAATCACTCCCACCCCCTCTTTACCCTTTCAAATCGAGTCGGTGGCTGCTGCGCTGATCCCCTTGCCTTTGATGGATGGCCATCTCTTGTTAGGACCCTCAGGATGAGTTGTTATTCTGTACGCGGTTTCCGCAAGGCCAAGTTGGTACGGGGTTGAAGCTACGGTTTGAGGGTTCTCATCTTCAGAAAGATAACGGTTATGAAAACACCCAAAATGGCTAATACGAAAATCACACCCTTCTTTCGGCCTGTCAACTCCTCGACGATCTTCTCCACAGCACCCACTACCTCCCTCGACTTCTCCTGGGCCTTACCGGTGTGTTCTTCTATTTTCTCGATGGACAGGGTATGAGTCACCACTCTCGCCTTGACCAACTCGGATCGGGCCGCCTCGAAATCCTCCTCGATCTTGGAGATATTCTTTCCCGATCCCCTCACCCTCCCCAAAGCCTGGTTGGCACGCTCCACCGATGCTGTAGCATCCCCGATCTTCTTCTTAATGATTTTGGCCAGGCGATCCTGCTTGGAATCAATGCCATGGCACCCCCCACAACGGCCTTCTTCCTCTCCCTCGTAAAGGACAGTACTAGGGAATACGATATCGTGATCCCCGTGGCAATCTACGCACTTGGCCACCTCGACCTTCTCCCTTTCCAGATAGTGGGGGCTCTCCCTGAACAACTTGGCGACGGCCCCGTGACAGAGGCTGCAGACGTCGGCAATTTCAGCAAAGCCAGGGGGATGGGCCCCGTGAACCCCATGGCAGTCAGGGCAAGACGGAGCCCGCAAATCCATTCTATCAAGCAATAGTTTTCCATGGATGCTCTTCCGGAACTGCTCGAACTGGTCGGAGGGGATACCGTACTGACGCATCAAATCCTGATCACCGTGGCATCGGTTGCACATACGCGGGACATTGGCCTTGAACACATCTGAATGGGGATTCTCCGAAGCTTTCATGTCATGACCGCCGTGGCAACTGATGCAGGTCGCCGTATTCTTATCCCCCTTTTCATACAATGCCTTGGCATGGAAGCTGGTATTGTACAGGGATAGTTGATCAGTGCGAAGCTTGTATTTCTTCATACGGTTGATATCGGAATGGCAACGGGCGCAGAACTCCGGGATCTCCTGGAACTTGGGTTTGGCAATAAACCCCGCATCTTTTGACATGGATTTGTCCTCATCAAAGCTCGTCGGATCACCCCCGTGGCAATCATGACAGGCGACTTCCTTTTCGAAATGGACGCTCTCCTGCAGCTCCCGTACGGGCCTCGCATATTTCCCCCCCAAGTCAAGGTGGCATTTCACGCAGGAGGTCTCCTTCGGCTGTCCCCAGGTAGGTGGAGAAATCATCAAGATACCCATTAATATCAACCCGGGGAGCCCAACAAAGGCTGTCCCTTTCCGTCTCGCTGAAAGAGCCTCCTGAAGGGCTAAGGTTATCATTTAATATACCCCAAATAGAGGAGAACCACATACCCGATGGTGGCGAGTATACCGATGGTGACCATAAAGGGTCTCTTCCGCGGATGTCTGCGAGGATTCTTATCGAAGAAGGGAAAGAACATGAGGACCAATGCCACAAAAATCTGTGTGAGGATGCCGAGAACCTTTGGCGCCCAGGCGCCAATAGCCGAGAAGTATTCCGCCAGTTGGAGAAATTTGTAGTTGGCCAGGAAATACCATTCGGGTTTGATATCGGGGGGTGTGATAAAGGGATCGGCCTTATCCTCCATGGGAGCAGGCGAAAAGGTCGTCAAAACACTCAGGACGGCCAGAATAACCGCCATCACGATGACTTCTTTCAAGAAATGGTTGGGATAGAAGGGGATCCCTTCCTCTTTCTCCACTGTTGGATTCCTTTTTTCATCCATCAATCTCTCTCCTCTCCACTCACAGGGGATCCGATATGCCTTGCTTTCGGAGCATCCCGAAATGCAGGAACAGGAAGATAAACATCAATGCAGGCAGAATGACCACGTGGAGGGCGAAGAAGCGCGTCAGGGTCAACTGGGAGACCTCGGGGCCTCCCCTGACGAAGTACTTCAATTGGTCCCCGATCAGGGGGATGGCCCCGGCTCCGTCCGTGGCCACCGTGGTGGCCCAATAGGAGACCTGATTCCAGGGGAGCAGATAGCCCGAGAAGCCGAACATCAGCGTGAGAAAGAGTAAAAAGACCCCCACCACCCAATTCAAATCCCGCGGCGGTTTATAGGCCCCATAGAAAAAGACCCTGGCCATGTGAACGACGACCATGAGAATCATGAGGTTGGAAGCCCAGTGATGTAACCCCCGGATCAACCAGCCGTAAGGGACGATATTGGTGATGAGGACCACGCTGCCATAGGCTTTAGCTGTAGTGGGTTGGTAGTACATCAGGAGGAGGACGCCCGTCACCGCGAGGACGATGTAAAGGAAAAAAGAGATTCCGCCGAAACAGAAGGTCCAGTTGACGTGGGGAGGCACGGGTTTCTTCATCTGTTTCCTGATGGCCTCTCTGATTTCTAACCGCTCATCGAGCTCCCCATACAGAATCCCCGTCAGCAGCGTGAAGAGGTTGACGGACTCCCGGATATAGGTTCTTCGCTCGACATCCCCCTTTTCGTCCTCTCTCCTTTTCAACTCATCGGCCATCCTGAAAACCTCCTATGAGATGACAATATGGTCCCCCGCGACCTTTACCTCCGCGGTCGGGAGCGGGCTTGGGGCCGGCCCGGTGATCACGTTGCCGTTCAAATCGAAGAAGGCAGTATGGCACGGGCACGCCAACTGCTTGATGGAAGCATCCCAGTAAACAATACATCCCAGATGGGTGCAGATGGCATTGACGGCGAACACCTTGGCTGCCTGCCGCACAACCACATAGGGCTTTCCCTTGTGGCGAACCGTCTTTGCCCCTCCAACCGGAATTTCCGACAGGGGCAATGAGGTCGTTCCCCCACCCTTGCCCCCTCCGATAATCTCCTGCGTCGGCCACAAATATCTTACCAGGGTATTGATTACCCCCCCTATGCCCACGACAATCGTGGCTCCCAACAGAAAATTCAAAAAGGATCTCCTGGGTGTAGCGGTTCCGCCTTTGGGATTTTTTGCATCTCCATCAGGCATATCGAACTCCTTGCGTCATTTCACCCTCATATTGAGTTTCCTTTCGATACAGGAAAAAATAGTTCGAGAAGGATGGATCCTCAGCAGGTTTGCGATTGGATCTCCAACCCTTTTACTTCGAAAAAATGACGTAAAGTATCACGAGTGCGGTAGCCGGAATTACCCATAGAAAGAGTGAAAAAAAGAAAGTGTAGGCATAAGTCAAGAAGATTGCCCTTTCCATAAAGAAGAAGTGATGCTTGTATATGAAGACCCAGGTTCCTACTACACAAAATATAGTCCACAACCCTAGGCAGATCAAGAGGAAGTAGGAAACCGTATTTTTCCTCAGGCCTTGCCGCGATCCTTCGACCCTGGATACCTCTCCACTTGAATCCGAGTCACCCCGGAAACCAATTTCTCTTTCCATCTTCTCATCCCCCTTTTACATTATTTGCGTCAGCCTTCACTGCCCTTTCTGTGGCAAGGCCATCACCGCAAACGGAGCCAATGTGTCCCCCTTTTCCACCACGTAGCCTCTATCTCGATGCTAATTTTCTCGCGCACCACTTCTTAACTTGAACAAGATAATCGTCGGCCTTCGTAATCAACCCTTTTGCATAGAGGAAATTGTGACCTCCCATGCTTTTGTCCCTCTCCACCAAATCGATCATCGTCTCCGCCGCTTTGACCTTTGAAACAATCTCCTTGGGCACATCGGTTTTAAGATGACGGAATTTGGCCCTGAGGACAAGGAGATGCCTCTTCGCCCTCCTGATCCTTTCCGAAATTTCAGACTGCCACTGCTCAACTATCTCATCGTATCCTGGGCCATGACAACTCAGGCAGGATTGTCTAATCTTTTGAGGAAAATGACCTTGTGCAATATTCTCATGGCAACCCGTGCATCCGACTTCCCCGGCCATGGGGTCCGATTCCCCTACCTCCCCTGCCAGGGCGGATCCTTTGATAAACCGGTGTTGGATGCGATGGCAGGTTGCGCATTCTGACTCAGTTTTTTTATGATGGCATCCAATGCACCTGGCCCGATCCAATATGATCTCCCCGTGTTTATTCTTATTCAAGTGACAATAGTTACACGTGACCGCCCTCGGAAGATGTCTTCGGTGGGGAAAGTCAATGCTATAGATCTTGATCTCGGAATCTAGAAACCCTCTATGACACTTGTTACAGGTCGAGTGGGACGTTTCCGCTATCCTCGGAAGTGGAATGGCCCCCTTGGGGTGACACTTGACGCAGGAGGTCTTCTCCCTCTTATGGCATTTAAAACACGCCTCTTTGGGGGGTCGGTAGGTGGAAGGGACCTTCGGATCGTGATAGACATTGTAATGGCACGAAATGCAGGAATCGTCCAACAAATTGACGTGAAATTGATGGGGTATTTCAATTTTCCATACGTTATACTTATAATGGGTTGGTTCATTACGAATTAGGTTCCCGTGGCAACGGCGGCAATTCGGGTTTATCCGGTCAACCTTGGCGGAAAACCCGACCTCCTCCTTCCTCGGCTTTAAGGGAAAGATGTTGATGCTGGGTATGAGCTCATGCCCGGTGGCATGACATTGGGAACAATCGATCCTCGGGTGCACATCCGACTCTCTCCAAAATTCCGAATAGGTTTGTTCATAGTGGCACGTTGTGCAAAAGCTCTCCTTGGTCGTCGTATAGGTGGGCAGCATGATAGCCACATCGAACCCTAAAATCAGGACGATTCCTGCAACCGCCCAAACCCATACGGGCCAATGGGGTAACCTCATCGAACACTCCTCGGCTTTTTACCCTTTTCTCCTATTGCTCGGGTTTTGAAACAGGTTCAATATGTCGATGGGCAAAGGGATAACGGTACTGTTTCTCTCCCCAGCGATCTCCGTGAGCGTCTGCAAATATCGCAGTTGCAACGCCGCTGGTTGCAGGGCGATGATCTGGGCCGCATCTTTCAGCGTCTCAGCCGCCAGGAACTCTCCCTGGGCGTGGATTACTTTAGCCCGTTTTTCCCGCTCTGCTTCCGCTTGTCTGGCCATTGCCCTCTGCATTGGATCCGGGAGCTGAACGTCCTTCACCTCGACAACCGTCACCCTCACCCCCCAGGGTTCGGTGTGATCATCGATGATCTCCCTCAGTTTACTGTTGATCCGATCTCGCTCGAAGAGGAGCTCATCCAGATCGGATTGACCGAGGACACTACGCAATGAGGTGAGGGCAATCTGTGAGGTTGCTTTGATATAATCCGCTACCTTGATCACCGCCATTTCGGGATCCACCACCATGAAGTACACGACCGCATCGACTTTGATGGTCACGTTGTCCCTGGTAATCACCGCCTGGGGTTCAACCACCAGGGTTACTACCCGGAGGTCCACCTTGATGATCCGATCGATGATGGGGATGATCACATTGAACCCGGGATCTCTTGTCTCAATCAATCGCCCAAAGCGAAGGACAACCCCGCGTTCGTACTGCTTTACGATTTTGATGGCCAGGCTGGCGATGGCTATCAAACCGAGAAAGAGCACTCCAAAGATGGAAACGATTCGAATTGTCTCTATCATGTCCCTTCCCCCCTGTTTTTTGATTTGTCGCTAAGCTTTGGTTAGCCTTACAATGGTATCCATCCATCCCTGCCCACCCCCGATGGAATCCCTTTGTACCGGGATGAGGAAAATCGGGTGGGTCCCATTACCCTTCTTCCCCCACCATATCAAATTTGTCTCGGGGTCCCGGCTCTTAAATCTGATGCCCTGGGCGATTCTCCCATATTCCCAATGACCGACGTTATCGGAGAGCGCGATCACGTCGGGGTGTATCCCATGAGTGATAAAGGCCCTGGAGGTGACCGACCCGATGGAGGAGGTGATTTTCACCCGATCCCCCATTCTGATTCCCTTTTGCCTCGCGACCTCTTGGTTGATCCATACCGGATTATCGTGGACGATCTCTGAAAGCCACATGCAGTTAGCCGTCTGGAAGTAGGTGTGGACGTTCCATTGGAATATCGTTAGGAAAAAATCCCCCTCTTTGAGGGCCTGGTGATGGGAAATCGGTTGATAGGTGGGCAAAGCGGTAGAACCGATATTACCCATTTCATCGAAAAATATCTCAAACCGTCCCGACGGGGTCTTCACCCCTTTTTTCCTATAGGCCATATGATCTCGCTTCCAATCAGGGTCGAGCCATACCCCATGCTCCATCAGGTAATCGAGCCCTCCGACACCCTGCAACTTTTCGATTTGGAAAAGGAGGGTTTCCAGGTAGTTCTCGGTGTTGCCGAACCTGAAGTACTCCTCCATCCCTCCCCCCACCCTTTGCGCTAATTCAATCAAGATCTCTGTAAAGGGAATCGATTCCCCCAGCGGTTTGATCATGGGTTGCCTGAGGCTGATAAAGGGTATCATTTCCATGGAGGGGGGGGTCTCGAGGTCCCATCTCTCCAGATAGGTGGCCTCGGGAAGGATCAGATCGGCGAACACGTTGGTCTCGTTAATGAAGGAATCGATGGATACGAAATAGGGGATCAGTTTTTCATCTTGAAGGACCTCCATGCTCAATTGCGTATCCGGACTTCCGTAGACGGGGTTATCCATATGGGTCATTAGTACCCCTGCCTTAACCTTTCCTTCTTTGATTTCGCGAAATATATTATGATGCACCAACAAGGGGGTGATTCCCTGTTTTAGTTTCGCTGGGGGGGGTATGGGATTCGGTTGCGCCAACTCGTATCTTCTCGGCAAACAGTATCCCCCTTTGATGTCGATATTTCCCGTGATGGTGTTCAGCAAGAATACGCACCTTTCGTTCTGGGTTCCGTTCAAATGTTTTGTGACTCCTCCGCCCGAGATCGTGGTGGCCGGTTTGGAGGTGGCGAATTCAATGGCGATCCTTCTGATATCCGATGCCTTGACGCCGCTGATCTCCTCCGCCCATTGAGGGCTGAACTGCTTGAGGTGATGAAAAAGCTCATCCGGAGGACAATTCGTCCAATCCTTCAAAAATCTCTTATCATGGAGACCTTCCTCTATGATGACTCGGGCCATCGCTAAGGCTACTGCGGCGTCCGTGCCGGGCTGTATGGGAAACCACTCATCGCTCCTCCCTGCCGTTTGCGAAAGCCTCACATCAAAGGTCACCAATTTGGCCCCGAGATCAACCCTACTCTCGGCGATCCTTTGGACGAGGGGAACGTATAGGAAGTGAGACTCATATGGATTGGCACCAAAATTGAGGATATATTGGCTGTGGGCGACATCGTTGATATCCACCTCTTCTCCCATGGTTGCTCTTAGGGCGGCCCCCTTGTTGGGACCTCCCAAGAAGGCGTGGTTTAAGGCCATGGGCGTCCCGAAGGCGTTTAAAAAACGGTCTGTAAAATTGCGGTTGGTGATATCCCTTGAGCTTTGAAATATAAACTGCTCGGGATGACCCCCCTGCCTCAATTCCGCAAATCTCTCCGTAACTTCCTGGTAAGCCTCTTCCCAGGAGATCCGCCTCCAATTTTTGGACCCCCTTCTTCCATCCCTCTTGATGGGGAAAAGAACCCTGTCGGGATCGTAGACGTAATTAATCCCGGCCTGACCCTTTGCGCATAACCTGCCTCGGCTGTTGGGATGCTCGGGGTTACCTCCGATTTTTGCGATCCTTCCATACTCGTTGAAGCCGATGATTCCGCAACGGGCATAGCACTGCAGACAAGTACTAGGGATACCATTGCGGAACCGCCCCGTCGTGCGGGAGACACTCACCCCTCCCTGCTTCAATTCTAAAGCCGTGCAAAGTCTTCTGAACGGATTCATCCAGGCGAGGAGACCAATCCCTTCCGCTGTCAATCTGAAAAAATCCCGTCTCGATAACCTTCTCATTTTCAAACCTTGCTGCTTCAACTCAGGGGAATACTCAGACCGCCAACCACCATCATATACCTCATGGCAAATATTCCAATCATGACCAAAATCGCGGACAATATGACGAAGCTAAGCCTATTTTTGGTGAGGGGAAACAGCAAGAGAAACAGAGGGATAATAGACCCCAAGATGACCTCCACTCCGATGAAGAGATGGCTCATGCCTCCATTGAGCAGCATCATTGCAGCTAAGTAGGCTTCCTTGTGAGAGGTGAGCAGCACCAGGATATCCGTGGTAATAAAGGCCAGATCGGCAACAATGGTCCAAGCCAACATCCTCCCCAGGTCGAAGCACAAGGCGGTATCGACCCGCCTTTCATCGGAAAAAAAATACCCCTTGATCGTCACTACCAGAATCATCAGAGCAATTCCCGAAACCATGGCGGAGATCAGGAAGATAGGGGGCATTATGGCCGTATTCCAAAGGACCCTGGCTTTTCCAAGGGCTAGGATGAACCCCGTATAACCGTGAACCAACAGGGCCAGTGGAATTCCCATTAGACCGAAGAATTTCGTCTTTTTCGGATCGCCTATGAACATGAAATAGCCGTAAACCATGCAATTCAACGGGTAAAGGACCAGGAGGAAAGACCCCCATGTGATGGGGGATGTGATCCTCAGATACAAGAAGAGATGCCAGAATCGCAAAGGCTGCTCTAAGTCCACAAATAGGTTTACCGGTGCCAGGATCAGCAGTAAAGTGGCAAGAACGATCCCTACCTTGCCGAGCGGCCTGTATCTTGCAACCCCAAACCCATAGGCGAGGGTGGAAAGTACGAACGAACCCGCGCTCAACCCAGTGAGATAGAAATAGTTGGCGATCAGCAAGCCGAAGGGGAGTTCGTGTTCAACATTGTAGACGATATTTACTTCCATTCCTCCCTTCCCGCGAAAGGGTCCATAGCATCGGCGTCAGCCCCAATGTAAAATACCTTGGGGTAGGTTCCCATTTCAGGTTTGATGACCTGGAAGGGGGTTTTTGCAAGCAGCTTCGTAACCTCATCGTTGGGGTCTAACAAATTACCAAAGATTCTGGCCTTTGCAGGACAGGTCTCCACACACGCGGGAACAAGACCCGCATACACCCGGTGGTGACACCAGTAACACTTTTGGACGATGGGGATCAGAGGGTTGACATGCCTGGCGTTATACGGACAGGAGGCGATACAGTATCTGCATCCAATACAGCGGTGTTCATCGATAATCACAATCCCGTCATCTCGTTTCCAAGTGGCCTGGACGGGACAGTTGATCACGCACGGGGGGTTATCGCAATTGTTACAGAGAGTGGGGAGAAAATGTCTACTGACGATAGGGTATTGACCTTTCTCGATGATCTTAACCCAGGAGCGGAATACACCCAATGGGACGTTGTTCTCCGCCTTGCACGCTACTGAACAGCTATGACATCCGACACATCGCCTGAGATCTATGACCATCCCGTACCTGATCCTTCCCATCTGATGAATCAACCCTCCCCGAGATTGAGTCCTAAGCAGCAAAATAAATCATGAGATTTAGTCATGAATTTTTGACATCTTTATATACTTCCTCTGCAGAATTAGTCTACCGGGGAAAACATGTATTTTTGTTATCAGGCAAATCATGTAGAAGAAGGGACCCTATCTCTTGTTGGCAAGAACTTGCGGGGCTCCGTCGTCAGTTGTGTTTCGGTCAACGGTTAGCGGTCTGAAAAGAAGGATCCGACGGAATGCATTGTACCACTACAGATGGATTAAATAATGTGACGATATGAAGGACTCTGTGCGGCGAGTATCAGTGAAGGGTAGTTATGTGAACTTGTTAGACCGAAAAGGAACGAACCAAATAAAGGACCTCATATGATAGTTTCACGCATCTATTAGCTTGAGCCTCTATTGCTCACAATTTGATCAGCCCCTTTCGAATGGCATATTTGACCAGGCCGACCTTATCGTGAATATTCAATTTGTCCATGATATTTGCCCGATGGGTTTCCACGGTTTTCTTACTGATACATAAGATGGAGGCGATCTCCTCATAGGAATGCCCCTCAGCGATCAGCTGTAATATCTCCCTCTCTCGACCCGACAAGATGTCATCAATCCCTTTCTTCTCCCCCAATTCGGCACGACGAGTATAATCTTCGATAACCTTCTTCGATATCGACGGGCTGAGGTAAGATTCCCCCCGATGAACTGCCTTGATGGCCGAGATCAAATCGGTCATTGCAGCATCTTTTAGTAAATATCCCGAGGCCCCGCTCCGAAGGATTTGAAAGATATATTCTTCATTGTCGTACATCGTTAAAACCAAAACCTTCACCGGCAGGGCCATCTTTTTGATTCGAGCGGTGGCCTCCACCCCGTTTATATTTTTCATGGCGATATCCATCAATATCACATCCGGGCACAGCTCCTTTGCCTTTTTGATCGCTTCCTTGCCATTTTCCGCTTCCCCGACAACCCGCATGTCGGGTTGCCTGTTAATCAGCGCCCCGAGGCCTTGACGGACTATAGTGTGATCTTCAGCGATGAGGATTCTAATCTTCTTTCGGTTCATTTTCTGCCTCAGGGATTTTTAAAGGGATTTCGATGGCGATCTGCGTTCCCGCGGCTGGTCGTGAACGGATATCGATTGTTCCCCCTAGAATGGAGACCCTCTCCTGCATCCCTCTGATCCCGAGGCCCCGTTTTTGTATGTTCATTCTTAGAACCTCCTCCGGATCAAATCCTCTTCCATTGTCAGTGATGGTTACAGTGATTGCAGAATCCGTACGGTTAAGGTCAACGTTGACGTCATCAGCCTGGGCATGTTTAGCTATATTGGTTAAGGCCTCTTGTATCAGTCGGTAGAGGGCGGTCTCCAGTTCGGGATCCAATTTTTCGTGGAAGCCGACGGCCTCGTAATGGGCTTCGATTTTCCACCTCTTCCCATACTGCTCCACATACCATCTCAAGGTGGGAATCAAGCCCAAATCGTCCAGCATGGGGGGCCTTAAATCGTGGGATAACTGTCGCAATTGTCCCAAGATTTGGGCGGATAGCATTTCTACCTCCTTCAACCTTTCTTTCACCCCAAACAGATTCTCTGGTAGGTCTCTTTCTATTATCTCCAAGTTATATTTAATACCGGTTAGGGCCTGTCCCAATTCATCGTGGAGTTCTCTCGAAATCCTCCTTCGCTCGGTTTCCTGGGCACCGATAATCTGGGAAATATACTTCTTCTCCTGTTTCATCTTCTTCTTCAATTCCCCAGCCATCCGATTGAAGGATTCAGCAAGCCTCTTTAATTCATCGTCCCCTTTAAATATGATCCTCTGCTTTAAATCGCCCTGGCTCAATCGTCTTGCCGCTTCCACGAATTTCTCCAACTTACTAACAACAAGGCGGCTCATGGTAAAACTTACGACTAAGATTGATATGAGGATAAACAAAACGAGAAAATAAATATTCTCCCTGAACTCCCTGGCAAGCTGCTCCTCCATAGGGGCCAGGGAAAAATCCGTTACCAAGACCCCGTTCTTCTTCTCTTTGGGATTGTGACAGCCGTGACATTCCTCTCTATTGAGGATGGGGTTGACATTTCTGAAGATCTTCTCACCCTCATCGGAGGTGAAGATAACCGTCTTATTCAAAATTTGCGTTTTTTGCCAGTGGCATATTTGGCAGGTTGGATGTCCTATATCCAGTTTACTTCCGATATCCTCACCCATGGGGGACACAATGACCTCTCCCACTTTATTCATGAGGAAGATATTCTTGACATCTTCTAACTCAGTTATGGTCTCGAATATGTTCCTCGTTTCTCCTAAGTTTCTCGACATCATGGCATCCCGAAGGATTTTCTCGATGACCTCGGTCAAATTGGGACTGGTATGATCCCTGAGGGCGTTGATCATCTTTCTTTTGTGCTGATGGTACTGGATGTAAAAAAGGAAGGTCATGGTGATGGTCAAGGTGACGACCAACCCGGCGATGATCTTAAACCTCAGATTTTTAACATATTTTGGCAGGCTCAATCGAATGACCATTCCATAGCCTGGCAAGTGGTACCTTACTATAACTAAACCTCTTTTCCGATCCGATTTAGTGCGCCCCGGTGGGTCGGACAGAATTCATACCGTCCGTCGAGCTGGGCCAGGATGAGGTCCTCCTGCCAGTGAGCATTGTATAACCGGCAATCCGGGTCACTGCAAAATGGATCGCCGGTCTTGTGGAAGAAGAGGGCTTGCATTACGTATCCTTTGAGCAGTTCCGTTAACCGTGGATCTCCGTGATCGATGAACCTCCCCTTGAACTCGCTCTTTAAAGTCTCCACGGGGATGCCCAGTCGCTTCTTGAGGTAAAACTCCCTGGGTTTGGCCGGTGCCTCCACCACCCCTGTGGTCGAGATGACCGACGGGAATCCATAGACGCTCACCCTGGCGTGATACCGACGATCACCCTCATCCCAGGTCCCCAAGAGCTGATTGGTAAAGATGATATGGCAGTGGCTTAGGTGTCCCTCATCCTCAGAGATCAGGCTCGAAAAAATCCTTTGGAGACCAAACCCTTCGTAGAGGATGCCAAAGGATTTGAAATCTTCCTGTTCAATTCGATGCTTCTCGTATAACACTTCCCCATCCATAGGGCTAAGGTCTCCCTCATCCCTTCGAGTGGCATCCCTGATTCGAAGGAAAGGGAGATCCCGTGCCAAATGCTGAATCCGCTCGTGTCTTTCCTCCTCGAGGAGTGATTTGAAGTAGTACCGGAAGAAATTTCCCCGAAAGTCAATGGCGCACCCTTTCATCCATTGTTGAAGGTAGCGGATGATGTCTTGAACGTTCAGATCAGGGATGAAACCTTCCACATAGAGGTGGAAGCCACTGATTGGGGGATCCCATTTCATCCCAACTTTTCCATAACGACCTCAGCTCCTTTCTTCCCCGACAGCAGCATGGCCCCAAAGGTGGGGCCCATCCGCGGAAGGCCGTAGGTCGTCGTCACGGCCATCCCGGTGACCATCAATCCTGGGTGTACCTCACCGGTATGTTCTACCACCAGGTCTTCGGACATCTCTACCCACATGGCGCCGAAGCCCTTCGTCTTTAGAATGCCCCGTTCCTCGAGTTTCTTTACGACGCAGGCATCGTGCCCCGTGGAGTCAATCACAAATGCCGATTCCAATGCGATTGGATCGACACAGGTAATCTCCCTGGGGAGCGCGCTAATGGGCGTCCAATTGATGACTGCACCGCTAACCCGGTTTCCCTCGCGTAGGACCACATCGTCAAAGATGGAGATGTTGGCGAATTTCACCACTGCGTCGCATGCGGCAGCGATGAGCTTGGAACAGGCATGAGGGCCATCGGCGACATAAAGGCCGCCGTTTGCCCTCTCATAAGGGACACCCAATTCCCCTAATACTTCCTGAGCGGGCTCCCTTACCGTCACCTTGTTCATGAGATAGCCACCGATCCAAAATCCTCCGCCCAGATAATTGTTTCGCTCCACGATTAGGGTCTTCACCCCTTTGGAGGCCAGTTCCTTTCCGGCCATCAGGCCGCTGGGACCGCCCCCGATGATGAGGCAATCGCTTTCCACATAGTCCATAAATTGTTTAGCGAACTGTCCTACAATGGCCCTGGTGACTTCCTTCTCTCCAACCTGCGAAAAAAGTTTCCCTTCTTCCATTGAATTCCTCCCTTGTTGTTAAATGTCACGATTAACTTCCGTTTAATTAATCCTTAACGGCTTGAGCTCATCCTCAACCATCGAAGGGCAGACCGAAATTCCCCTCGGAGGTTTGGGAATCACCTGATACTCAACCTCAACCTCGGGCAGAAACTTTGCCTTGCTGTAATTGGCCGTAATGATGGCTGATCGAAGGATCTCTTGATTTCTTACCTCGCCCCTCACCAGGACAGTGGGCCCTGGAAAATTCTTAACCCTGAAAATCGCATCCCCCTCCTTGGCAAAAGTCATAATCTTGTGATTTTCGTCCTCATTCCTGCCAACCACTGCCTTTGCCAAGCCCGTAAGACGAAAGTGCCTCCCCAATTTGAGAAGCTGCACATCGTTCAGCGAGAAATCGGGTTTATTTTTCATCAAGTCCTTCATCCTCAATGCAAAGCCGGGGTCGGTTAAGAGACATCCCCCCGCTGGACATGGATAATCGTTGATACCGTAATCGGAGGCAAGTTCGATCTGGGGCTTTCTTGACCGACCGGAAATGGCGAGCAAGCCTTCCCTGTTGATCCACCCCTTTTTCTCCGGCACGGTTACGGGAAGCAGCTTTGCCGATAAGGGGCGCAGAATCAGGCCTTGAAGCCCTGACCCCCGTTCGATAACCTGCATGGCCTCCCATCGTTGTGACATGGGCCGCTCCCCCAATACCTCTCCGGTGATTATGAAGGAGGCTCCATTAAGGTCCATGTACTCCCGTCCCTTTTTAAACATGAGGATGCGGCAATCTAAGCACGGGTTCACGTTCTTGCCATATCCGTGCTTGGGTTGCTTCACCACCTCCAAGAATTCCTCTGAGATGTTAAATACCTCCAGCCCTATCCCCAGCCTCTGGGCGGCCCTTTCCGAGGAGAGGCAGCTGCTCCCCTTAGCCGTGCATCGGCAGAAGACGGTGATAAAATTGAGGGCTTCCACCTCGATACCCTGCTCTAAAATGGACCTCACCGCCAACGTGCTGTCCAGTCCACCCGAGAGCAGTGCAATGGCCTTCACCAAACTCCTCCTAAAATTGGCAATGGTCTGAACCCCGAATCGCCTCGTTCATGCTTCCCGACCGGTATCCCTGTAGATCCAGCGTAACGTAGGTAAAGCCGAGTGCCCTTAACCTCCTTACAACTCGGCTTCTCATCCGGAGGTCGAGCAGGGATCCGATTTCCTCAGGCGGAATCTCGATCCGCACCGTCTTGCCGTGATGCCTCCCCCGTACCTGGCTAAAACCCAACCCGAGGAGGAATTGCTCCGCCGTCTCGATCTGCCTGAGGGCTTCAGGGGTGATCCGATCCCCATACGGAAACCTCGAGGCCATGCATGCCAGGGAGGGCTTATTCCAGGTGGGAAGGCCGAGCTTCCGGGACTGAGCACGGATTTCGGCCTTAGTGAGACGGGCTTCCCTTAAGGGACTTCGAACCGACATCTCCCGAATGGCCATCATTCCGGGACGAAAATCCTTTTCGTCGTCCACCGTGGAGCCCTCGGCCACGGAGGAGAGGCTCATTGTGCGTGCGATTTCCTTCAACTCGGCGAAGAGCTCCCTCTTGCAGTGGTAGCATCTGTTGACCGGATTGGCGGCAAATTGTGGGAGGTCCAATTCATGGGAGTCGATGAAGAGGTGTTGAACGTCCATCGCCTTGGCGAGCTTTCTGGCTTTGGGGTATTCCTTCTTGGGATAAACGGGAGATCTCGCCGTTACGGCAAGAACCTTCTCTCGCCCCAGGGTTTGGCGGGCCACCTTGAGGAGAAAGGTACTATCTACCCCTCCCGAAAAAGCAACGAGAACCGGGCCCATCTTCCCGACGACCTTCCCTAAGCGTTCCATCTTCTGGCTTATTGAGTGACGTCCCATTGGATCTTCCTGTCTGGCCATGAATACCGCTCACCCCTTAGGAAGCTTCGCGAAAGGAGGGGAGGCCCATTTTTCTCTTTTTCTAATCGGCATCCGCTGAAGCTATTGATCGGAGGTGACGGATAGTTTCCCCAAGAACAATGACAGTATAGTCAAGTTCTTCCTGCGTCGTCTCCCTTCCCAGGGAAAACCGGACGGCTCCCTGAACTCGGCCTCGTGAAACGCCCATGGCCAGAAGGACATGCGATGGCTCCAGGGCCCCCGACGTGCAGGCAGACCCCGTCGATGCCGCAATTCCCTTAAGGTCGAGATTTATGATTATTGAATCCCCGGCGACTCCATCGAAAGATACGTTGAGAATTGAGGGGATTCGGTCTCGAGGGTGGCCATTTATGTGAGCTCCCTCGATCTGGGTCTCGATGGCCTCCCAGAAGGTATCCCTCAAATTATTAATTTTGGATGAAACGTGGTCCATCTCCTCCCCGGCCAGTTCCAGGGCCCGAGCCAAACCCACGATGGAGGGGATGTTTTCGGTGCCCGGACGTCGGTTCCTTTCGTGATGCCCCCCCTGAAAAAGAGGTTCAAAGGAAACCCCCTTCCTTACATACAGAGCACCAATGCCTTTTGGTCCATAAACCTTATGTCCCGAAAGGGACAGGAAATCCACGTTCAAATCATCCACATTCACGGGGATCTTCCCCACGGACTGGACGGCATCGGTGTGAAAGAGCACTCCCTTGTCTCGAGCGATCTCTCCGATTTCCTCCACAGGCTGAATGGTTCCTACCTCGTTGTTTGCATGGATGATGGAAATCAGGACTGTTTTGTCCGTGATGGCCCTTTCCACATCTCCAGGGTCCAATTTTCCATGCTGGTCAGGAGGGAGATAGACCACCTTAAACCCCTCTCGTTCCAGCTGTTGACACGTGTTGAGCGTTGCATGGTGTTCGATCGAAGAGGTAATGACCTGATTTCCCCTTATCCGCTTGCTTCGAAGGCCCCCCTTGATCGCCAGGTTAGTTGCCTCAGTCCCTCCGCTGGTGAAGACAACCTCCTCAGGCAAGGCGCCCAAGATCTTCGCCACCTTTTCCCGCGACTCCTCTAAAGCCTTTCTCGCCTCCTGCCCAAAGGTATGGATGCTGGAAGCGTTTCCAAAGATATCCATGAAATAGGCATGCATCGCTTCCAGCACCTCTGGCCGGATCGGGGTAGTAGCGCTGTAATCGAGGTAGATGGCTTTCACGATTCCTCGTAATGGTGATAGACTCTTTCCTCGTGGGGACCTCTAAAACTGAACCTCCATTGCCCTATAAGGGCAGACGGTTACACACATCTCACAGGCGATGCACCTTTCCATATCAAAATCTACCATCATGGTGTCCCTCTCAACCCACAGGGCATGGCCGGGGCAGAGGGAGGTACAGGCTGTACAATGGGTACAACGATCCTTCACCCACTGCACCCCCTTCGAAAGCCGCTGGGTTTCCACCCCAAGCTTTGCCAGATAGTCCATTCCACGGTCCAGCTGTTCCTTTGAGCCCCTCAGCTCGAGCATTAACATCCCTTCTTCCTTTGGGATAATGTGGCCCCGGAGGATATTGATCATGAGATCGTATTCCTTAATCAACGTGTAGGTGACGGGCTGATCGGTCAACTCGGGTGGAAACCTGAGCACTATTTTCGTCGTTGTCATCGAACTCTGCTCCTTTTCGGGGGCCGAAGACCCGCTCTTCCCCCTTGGGATGTGCAAAATTCCTCGGCCCCCTACAATTCTAAACGCGGTTCTTAGCCCTAAAGGGTTTTTCCTGAAGCCCTTTGAAGACGATGCCGGAATCCGAGGAGGGAAGGCGTTGGACACATTCGGTCAGAAGAAACTGGCCTTTCTTGATCCAATCCTTCAAAATGCAGGCGATCTCCCTGGCCATGGCGTAACTGGAGAGGCCTGCCGTGGGCACCTCCTTCCCATCCACCGAGATCTCGCCGCTTTTCAACTGGGCGTAACTCACCTCTCCCAGGCTTTCGGACTCTCGCTGGGGATATGTCTTGCTGTAGTCCACGATCTGGGTGGTGATGTCCTCGTCTCGAACCGCGGCCTGAAGGAGAATCTCTTCATCCAATATCGGGATGGGAACCCCAATGCCTACCGTGAGGGTTACTCCATAACCCCTAAAAGACGTCCCTCGAAGCCACCGCGGGTCCATCTGTTTCAGATCACCATTCACCGCAATGGTTCCTGCCGGCACCCTCGGAACGCCGAGATCCCTTCTGGGAACACAGGGACTGTGCTGGGTACCCTGCCAGGTAACATAGCCCATACCTCCGCCCAAAAATATTCTGCTCCCAATCCCGATTGTCCGGTAGAAGGGATCACAGAGCAGAGGGCTTAGTTGGCCTGCACTGCAGTAGTTCGCGTTCCCCAACCGGGGCTGAAGAACGCCCATATAGGTGTAGATGGGCCGACCCGACACATTAACGGCAACGTTATAGTTCTGATAACAGTTTCTCGGGTTGAAGAGAACCGCTTCGTTCATGTCCGCGAGCCTGATGCGAGTCTGGAGTTTCTTCCTCGGATAGCAGTCGGTACCGTATGCCGTGGCGGTCAGACGCACCTCCTGGCCAGCGACCAGTTCCTCTATGACGTGACCACCCCCGTAAGCAAATTGTCCGGGGAAGACCGCATTTCTAGGGTCATCGTCAGGAATGGCTGTGGCCCCCATAAGGATATCGACGGCCGCAAAACCAGTATATACGGGGACATCGTTCAGGTAAGCCTTGCCACCCCCGAGCTTGATCCTGGGCTTTGCATGGCCTATGTTGAAATACGCTCCAGACGAGCACATCGGCCCAAAGGTACCGGTGGTGATAACGTCCACCTCCTCTGCAGCCTTTTTCGAACCCTTTCGCTCCACAAAATCGATGACTTCTTCACCAGTAAGTACCAGGGCTTTCCCCTTTTTTATCTTCTCATTGATCTCCTCGACGGTTTTCATCCTTCTCCTCCTGAAAGGCAAGCCTCCCTATCGGCAGGGTGCCTCGGTTATGAAATTGGTCATGCAAGCACATCCTCGAAAGATCCCTGGATTCCCCCCCGGAGGGGATTGCCATGATCCATACCATAACCATCACCTGCCTTTCAGCTGGAGTACGTGCGTCGCGAATCGAAACCTCTGACCGTGAACTATTGCGAGCCCCCTCGTTGCCCGCCTCAATCCACCCCGACCCGTTGATCCCCTCCGAAAATTGTTTACTAAATCAATAAAGATTACTGTTAAAAATCAAGGGGATGAAACCATCCCCCCTTATTTCCCTTCAAGGAGATCCGACGAAGTCTATCGTCGACGAATACTTCCCACTACCTCGCCTTGCTGAACGCGGAACATATGCATTGCCAACCACACCCCCTAAATATAGTACATCAATTCCTGCCCGCGCTCTTTTTGAACACCCAGGCGCTCCGCCCTCTCGCAGAGGTCTTGAATTGTGACCGAGTCAAAGAAGTGCTCCAACTTCTCCCCTGCCTCCTTCCAGATGAGCCGCGTTACGCACTCGGCAATGCGGTCGCAGTGCCTTCCCGACTTCTCCGAGTTAACACAAAAGACCGGCTCTAATCCGCCTTCTGTAACGCGTACGATCTCGCCAACTTTGATATTTTGAGGGTTTTTGGCCAGCGAGTACCCCCCCTGCGGGCCTCTCTTGCTCGAAATGATGCCGGCGTCCCGTAGCTTTTGAAATATCTGCTCAAGGTATCGGGGCGATATCTGTTGTCTTCTGGCTATATCCTTAACCTGCGCCCCGTCTCCCCCTCCATGGTAAGCGATGTCGAACACAGCCCTTACACCATATCGGCTCTTCGTCGATAATTTCATGCATGAAAAAATAACATTTTTCACTAAATCAGTCAACAAAAAATCTGAAATCCCTTTTCTACCCAATCCAATCCTTTGCGGATGAAAAATGTCGATTCAAGGCGCGAGGAATTCCCTTGACAACTTCTCGGATGGTGAGTTACGATTATTTTAAAAGTACTACTAAATAAATATTAATTGAAATAACGTGTTATCAGCATCGGGGCAGGCAATGAAAACGCCCGTTATTCTCGTAGCTTCGTTAGTGTTGGCTTTTTTATCGCTGGTCCCTGGCGCGAGGGGCCATTTTCAGGGCTTAATTCCTTCCGATGATATGGTGTCGAAATCGGATAGCAGGACTGTTTCCGTAGATCTCGTTTTCTTCCACCCCTTCGAAGGCCACTACATGAACATGGACAAACCAGTCCAGTTCGCCGTGATGGTTCGAGGAAGGAAAACAGATCTCTCGGGAACCTTAAAGCGAAAAAAGATAGGCAAGTCTTCAGCTTGGGAAGCCAATTACGGGATTAGAATCCCCGGCGATCACATTTTTTATGTCGTGCCTCAGCCCTACTGGGAACCTGGCGAAGATTGCTTCATCGTTCATTACGCTAAGGTTGTAGTCAACTCATTGGGCGTGGAGGAGGGTTGGGACGAAGAAATCGGCTTGAAAACCGAAATTATCCCCCTGACAAGGCCATACGGGCTCTGGGCCGGTAACGTCTTTCAGGGGATCGTGAAGGTCAATGGGAAACCCGCTCCCGGCACCGAAGTGGAAGTGGAGTACTACAATAAAGACAGAAAGATCGAAGCCCCGACAGATCCCATGACCACCCAGGTGGTCAAAGCCGACCCCAACGGTGTATTTACCTATGCCATGCCGCAAGCCGGCTGGTGGGCATTTGCTGCCCTCAACATGGATGAAGCTAAAATGAAACATGACGGGGAGGAGAAGTCCGTTGAGATAGGGGCCGTGCTCTGGGTAAGGGTGCACGACATGAAATAGGAGGAAGGGAATGCACATCTCCGAGGGCATTTTATCCGCACCCGTGCTGGTTACCGGTGCGGCTCTCACTGCCGCGGGTTGTGGCATAGGCCTGAAGAAATTGGATTATGACAGGGTTCCACAGGTCGCTATCCTTACCTCGGCATTCTTCGTAGCCTCGCTGGTTCACGTGCCCATAGGGCCTTCGAGTGTGCATCTGGTCCTCAATGGCTTGATGGGATTATTGCTCGGATGGCCAGCCTTCCCGGCAATACTGATCGCCCTGTTTCTCCAGGCGCTGCTCTTTCAGTTCGGCGGCATTACCACTCTTGGGGTGAATTCGTTCAACATGTCCTTTCCCGCGATCATCTGCTTCTATTTTTTCGCTTACGCAGTGAAAGGGACAAACAACCTGATCTCAATGGGGGCAGCTTTTGCCTGCGGCTTTACCGCAGTCCTGCTAGGCAGCCTCATGGTCGCTCTGTCTCTGGCCTTTACCGGGGATCCCTTTGTAGGGATAGCAAAGGTCGTGGTCATCGCTCATCTACCTGTAATGATTATCGAAGGCCTCATAACCCTCTTTTCGACGGGATTTTTGAGGAAACTCAAACCAGAGCTCTTGGAGGCCGTCCATGCTAAAAGATAGCCCGTTGAGAAGAAATCATCTATCTCGAATTACTTGGCTCGTGATATTTCTTGTAGCGGTTATTTTCGCTTCCGCCTCTCATACTTTGGCGCATAGGGTGGTCCTGTTCGCTTACGCGAAGGGCGATAGGGTCTTTACGGAGAGCTATTTCAGCAATGGGAAAAGATGTCGAGACTCACGGATTGAGG
>CAYFXP010000268.1:0-1890 GCA_964346935.1 uncultured Syntrophobacterales bacterium | reverse complement strand
TTCCACCGCATTGCTGGCAGATCACCCACTTTCCCGATGGATCTGCGCCTGATCCGTTGCAAGTCGGGCAAAATTCCTCCCTTCTGAACCGAATCTGGGTTGACGCTCCACGAATGGCGTCCATGAGCCCAATATCCAATTGATTGACGTAGTCCTCTCCCCTTGCCGGCCCACGGAATCGATACTCCCTCTCGCCGAAGAGATCCCCGAATAGATCTGAGAAGTCCATATCCCTAAATGACGAGCGGTATCCGCCATATCCGGCTCGTTCCTCCCGACGGCCCGCGTAAAATTCACGGAAGGCTTGGTCCCCCATTCGGTCGTATTCAGCCCTCTTTTTGGCGTCGCCCAAGACCTCGTAGGCCTCTGCGACTTCCTTGAATTTCGCTTCCCCCTCCTTATCCCCGGGGTTGACATCGGGATGGTACTTGCGGGCCAACGTCCGAAAGGCCTTCTTAATCTCGGCTTCGCTTGACCCTTTCTTCAACCCCAAGACACTATAGTAGTCCTTTCCAGCCATAGTCGTAAGCTACTCCGTCACCTGTTGAAACTAGATAGCAAAACCTCTTTCCATTAGCAATGTAAAGAAACAGGAAAAGTTTCCTGAGTTAGGGAATTAGGTTCACGTGTTTATCCTCTTCGTCGGTTGATTTCATTATTCTTCAAACATGCCATGCTTTATCGTCTTCCCCTCTACCATGTAAATAACGTCCTCACAGATATTTGTTGAAAGATCGGCGATGCGTTCCAGGCTCCTGGAAATCCTGATCAGGTGATTGGATCGCTCGATTGTAGTGGGATCCGATGCCATGAAGGTAATGAGCTCCTTCAGGATTTGATCCCTCAGCCCATCAACGATGTCATCCCTTTGGCAAACCCCCCGGGCACGTTGAGTATCCTCATCCATAAATGACTTTAGGCTTTCCTTCAGCATCCTCCTCGTCTCTTCCGCCATCTTCGGGATGTCAATCAACGGTTTCACCTCCGGCTTCTTTATCAAGAACAGGGCACTCTCGGATATATTTACCGCCTCGTCCCCCATTCTCTCCAAGTCGTTGTTTATTTTCGAAACCATCATGATGGTCCTCAGGTCCCGTGCCTGAGGTTGATAGCATGCGATTACGTGAATGCAGGCCTCGTCTATCTCCATCTCGAGCTCGTTCTCCCTCGGCTCATCCTGTTCTATGACTTCCAGGAGCAATCCCTCATCCCTCTGCGTGAGCCCTCGTATGCTCTTTTGCACCATGCTTTCAACTAGGGAGGCGCTTTCCACCAGTTTCTGCCTCACGCCATCCAAGTCTTCGCCGAGCATCGATTTCCTCCTATCCAAACTTTCCCGTCAAGAAGTCCTCTGTCCGTTTATCCTTTGGAGCAGTATGCAATTGTTTCGTCGGGCCGAATTCCACCAGCTCCCCCAAATAGAGAAACGCGGTAAAATCGGAGACCCTTCCAGCCTGTCCGATGTTGTGAGTTACGAGAATGAGGGTGACCGTTTTCTTAAGCTCCGTCATTAGCTTCTCTATCCGCCCCGTTGCCTTCGGATCAAGGGCTGACGTCGGCTCGTCCAAAAGCAGAACGTCGGGGTTCATCGCAAGGGCACGTGCGATACACAGCCTTTGCTGTTGCCCCCCTGAGAGGAATGTGCCCTTCCTCCGCAGGTGGTCCTTGACCTCATCCCAGAGGGCTGCCTTCTTCAAGGAATCCTCGACGATTCTGCCGCTTTCCCCACGGCTAAGCTCCAGGCCGTTGAGCTTGTACCCGGCGATCACGTTATCGTAGATGGTCATGGTAGGGAAGGGATTCGGCCTTTGGAAAACCATCCCTATTCGCCTCCTCACGATCATTGGATTTATGGCGTATATGTCCTCTTCCCTCAAGAGCACCCTTCCC
>CAYFXP010000267.1:0-3623 GCA_964346935.1 uncultured Syntrophobacterales bacterium | reverse complement strand
CTCTCCATCGAACACCTTATCCAGAAGGAGAAAATTCCTGGCGTCGCAGGGACGGGCACCGAAAAGCAACCGCGGCCTCTCCGTAAGGGGGGGCCTCTCTATATCGCCCGAGCCCTCAGGGGAGACATAGGTGAACAATATCTCTGCTTGGGGGAAAAGCATTTCCTTGGGAGGTTTTTTGGAGTCCACATAATCGAGGAAGGCCTCTTTCGCCAAATGAATCCTTCCAAAGACAACAAGGGAATCCCTCTTTACCGGGGCAAATACCTCATATTCCTCAAGCAACTTGTCGAGGAATTGAGGGATACTTTTCTTTTTTAAAATCTTAGTCTTCATCACGCCATCCGATGTTCCGAGTCACGGGTTCAGGATAAATTCCTGGGGGTCATCCGGTCTAAAGGTCGCCAACGGGGCCGCCTCGTCGAGGCTTGTTCCCGATTCATAACCGTAAAGTTCTTTGACGTCATGAACCAACTTCCTGGTGAGTTTTCTGAAATCAATACCCATCGGACAGGCTCGTTCGCACGCACCGCAATCAACACACCTACCCGCCATATGGAAAGCACGCATGATATGGAAGATCATGGTATCACTCAAATCAATTGTTTTGCCTATCCATTGAGGTCGCGTATGATCAACGAAACATTCCCCACAGTAGCAGAGGGGACAAGCATTTCTACAGGCATAACAGCGGATGCATTTTTCCACTTCACGGGAGAAATACTTCCATCGTTCCTCGGGAGATTTTGCCTCTAACTCGACAACATCAAGGTATGAGTCACTGGGATTTTCCGCCACCCCCTCCCCAATGAGGATATCGGAAATCACCGGATCCCGATGGGTGCAAACCTTGCAGGAATGATGGAGGAATTCGTCCTTTTCGAGAACATCAGTCGAGGCGGCGCCCTTGACGATAAGCTTCCCATCCTTCTCCTCCGACTCCAGAATCTCCTTCCCTTCGAGCTTTTCCTCTATCCGTCGTCTGTCAATCAGTTGTGGGCAAAAGGTGCCAATGATGACGACTTGTTCCCTCGGGAGCTGTTTCTCCTTGATGAGCTCAACAATCGTGCGTGAATCGCATCCCTTGGCGACGACGCCAACCTTCTCCTGCCTTTTTACCAAGTACCTCGCCGCATTGTTGTCGCAGAATGCATCCCAGATGAGCCTGTTTACCTCTCCCTCCTTCCTGATGAAGCACGGTGTACTGTGCAGAGGCAAAGTACCATGCTCAAATCCGATGACAAGCTCCACTTCCTTCCGCTTGAGGAGTTTCCGCGCCGCTTCTCTTATTTGTTGGGACAAATCCGGCATCCGGTATACCTCCACGCTATTTCTTGACAAGCTTTTGCGCTGGACCCAGGGCTTTTACATCTTCGGTAACTGTTGAAATTACATCGCCAAACCTCTTTGCCTCTGACGCTGACACCCAACTGAACTGAACGCGTCCTTCCTCAATGCCGAAGAACTCGAGAAGGTTCTTCAATAAGGCGAACTTCCTTCTGGCATTGTAGTTGCCGGAGAGATAGTGACAATCGCCAGGATGACACCCGCAGACGAGGACGCCATCCATACCGTGTTGCAGGCTGGCGATAATAAAGAAGGGATTGATCCTCCCCGAGCATGGGACTCGAATTACCCTAATATTGGACGGATATTGGATCCTGCTAACCCCGGCCAAATCGGCCCCGGCATAGCTACACCAATTGCAGAGAAAGGCAACGATCCTGGGTTCCCAATCGCTCGTTTCTTGTACCACGAATACCTCACATAGCATTGATCATGTTCATGACCTGCTGGTCACTGAAACCCTTGAGATCCACAGCGCTACTCCGGCAAGAGGAGGCGCAGACCCCACACCCCTTACACACGACTTCCTTGACCACCGCCACCTTCTCCTTGACATCGATCTCAATTGCATCGAATGGACAAACCTCTTGACAAACCCCGCACCCAGAGCACAGCCGCTGGTCGACGGCGCTAATCACGCCCTCCGCTTCAATCTTGTCCTTGGAAAGGATAGTTGCAGCCCTGGAGGCCGCCGCTTTGGCTTGGGTGATGCTTTCCTCAATGAATTTAGGCCCGTGGGCGATCCCGCACACGAAAACTCCATCCGTGGCAAAGTCCACTGGCCGGAGTTTAATGTGAGCCTCCAGGAAGAAGCCGTCTTCATTCAAGGGGACTTTGAAGAACCGGGCGAGCTCTTCGTTCCCCGATGGAGCGATGGCAGCTGCCGCCAGACCCAGCGTATCCGCATCAATAGAAACGCGCTCGCCCAGAATGGGATCAGTAACGCTTACCCTGATAACATCTTTGCCGTTCTCCCGGATTGGCTGCACCTCGGGCCTATCATCAACGTCATAGCGGATGAAGATCACGCCTTTGGCCCTCGCCTCCTGGTAGAACGGTTCCTTGAAACCGTAGGTCCTGATATCCCGATAGAGAATGTAAATCTTCATGTCGGGATTAATCTCTTTCAGCTTGAGGGCGGTTTTTACCGACGTACTGCAGCAGAGCCGACTGCAATAGGGCCGCTCGTCCTCCCTGGAACCCACGCATTGGATCATGACGAGGCTTTTGCTCGAGCAGACCCCGGGGTTACCTTTGGCAATCTCCTCGTCCAGCTCCAAGAGGGTGAACACCCTATCGTCTTGGCCGTAGAGGTATTCCTTAGGCTCATAGACATCAGCCCCGCTGGCAATGATGGCTACCCCGTGCTCTATCTCTTTGACCTCCCCTTCTGGCCGCACCCGTAGTTTTGTTTTGAAGTTTCCGACATAGCCGCCCACGTCTATAATATCCGTCTCCTTATAAACATCTATCAGCGGCTCTTGTGAAACTTTGCGGATAAGCTCTTTGAGATAAGCCTGGATATCCAGTCCCTCAAGGGTGTGATGGTGTCTGTTGGCGATGCCGCCGAGCTGCGAGGTCTTCTCCACCAAGTGAACCCTAAATTCCTGCTCAGCCAGGTTGAGGGCGCTTACCATCCCTGAAATACCACCACCAATGACGAGAGCAGATTGATTTACCTCCATGGGTATCTGCATTAGTGGACTTATCAACCGTGCCTTTGCCACTGCCATTCTTATCAGATCCTCAGCCTTCTCAGTGGATTTCTCCGGCTCATGCATATGCACCCATGTGCATTGGTCTCGAATGTTCGCCATCTCAAAGAGGTATTTATTGAGCCCGGCATCCCTAAGGGTCTCCTGGAACAAGGGCTCATGGGTTCGGGGGGTACAGGCAGCGACTACTACCCGATTCAGATTATGCTCTTTTATCTTTTCCTTGATCTTCTGTTGAGTGTCTTGCGAGCAAACAAATAGTCCTTCATCAGCGAAGACCACGTTGGGCAAGGACGTAGCATAGTCCTTCAGTTTTGGGACATCCACGACACCGCCGATATTGATGCCGCAGTGGCATACGAAGACCCCAATACGCGGTTTCTCTCCCGTGATATCACTCTCAATAGGATATTCCTTTTCCGCGGTCAGGCTGTAGCGGGCTGGGGAAAGAAGGAGAGAAGAATCGCTCGCAGCAGCACTTGCCCCCATCACCGTTTCCGGAATATCCTTCGGGCCGCTAAACACCCCGGCGGTGAATACCCCGGGCTTGGAGGTGACTAC
>CAYFXP010000266.1:0-1619 GCA_964346935.1 uncultured Syntrophobacterales bacterium | reverse complement strand
TAATCTGTTTGTTGATGATCTCGGCTTTTCTACTGGTAGGCCTTGCTGATAAGCCCATGGCCTCGGAGGCGGTCATGAACTTTCCCAGGGTCGAAAAAGACACAAGTTCAAATCCAGGGTACATTGTCATCAAATCAAAGGAGGAGATTGCCTACGAGCTTTTCATGTTCGCCCTGATGAACATAGGGGAACTTAAATTCATCAATACCTACGATGAATACCTCCAAGCCTACAAGAAGGCTTTGAATGCAGTGTACGGCTCCGATAAGTGACTTAGCCATTTTCGGTTGAAATCTATACGATCCTTAACTAATCTGTCGATCATAGTTACTTGACTTCGATAAACCAGGGCCATCTCTGTCCTTCTCTTTTTTGGCCTTAGAAACTGTTTGTATCCATTCCACCACCGATATAGATGAAAGCGAGAAGGCGGTCTCCCCGTTTGGTGAAGCGACCAGTGAGAAGGGGAACATAATCTTCACCTTTCGTTAGTTCCCCTTGGGTACACGTTCGTTGCCATCTCCCTCCTGCGAAGGTTCGATGAGGTCGAACCACATCACCCCCAATTTAACCAACAAGCCCCTATCGAAGGGGGCAGGCGGCGGTTCCTGTTTGGCCCCACGGGAAAGGGCGAGGGGAAAGACCACCTTGTTGCTGGTATTGCCGCCCTTGTCTCGAATGAAAAGTGTCAGCTTGAGCCGGGTCCACTCGGACAGCCGAAGGCCCATGCCAGCGGAGCTGTAGAAAACGAGATATCCCCTTAGCTCTTCCCGATTCCTTTCCTTGATGCGTGCATACCTGGAGGAATACGTCCCGAATCCTACCTGATCCAGTATGCCAACAAATTGCCCCATATCCCCGTCCGGATCACTGGCCGCCACGTAAATCCTCCAGGTATCGCCGTGGTGGAGCTCCTCGGAGGCGAACCAGTGGGTGATGACGGGTGGGCTTCCCGCTGGCTTAATAAGCCATTCATTCAAAGACTTGGAGTATCCCATCCGGGCGGAAAGAGCTAAAAAGGCTCCTAAGAAAACAACAGCGGTGATTCTCTTCATGTGGCTCTCCTTTCTATTCCGTTTAGCCCCTAATAATAGGGACGATATGGGTACCAATGGCGATGGGGCCAGTAAGGGTAATCCCACCACCATGGATAAGGCCAGCAGGGATATGAATATTTGGCCCTTCTCTCCTCTCTCCACAGATGGATCTCCCTGGGGGAAAGCACTGGATAGGTGTACTCGACCTCGTCTATAGGCAAGACTTTCTGCCGAATAACCTCACCTGCTACGGTAATTTCCCTGCCCCTTCGGTATATAGCCTTGTCCAGGTACCCCGGGTGGAATACGATAAACCTCCCCTGGCTCTTATCAGATTCCTTAGGCCTTCCCCATCTATTGAGATCCTTTTGGAGCACGGTGACCCGCGTGCCCTCCTTTAAGTTCTTGCACTCAATGATCACCCCGCCCCAGAGAACGACCTTTCCCTTGTAGGCATCGGGATCTTTGATCACCTCCCGGAGATTTAGATCCTTAGCCACCTGTCTTCTCACTCCTTTGGAAATGACATACACGCACCTCGGAAGGAGAAGGAGAAGCAAGAATAAAATCAAAGCATGGAGA
>CAYFXP010000265.1:0-1797 GCA_964346935.1 uncultured Syntrophobacterales bacterium | reverse complement strand
TGAAGGCTTCACAAAAAGCGGGGGAGCAAGTAGAGCTTTTTCCCCGCTTTTCGGTATCAGGTTACCACGGTCAAAACCTACTTTACCATTTTAAACATCAGCGTTGCGAGCGTCTTCCTCTCCTCAGGTGTTGCGATGTCCCACATTTCCTTGAGCAGCTCCTCCTCCTTGGTTTGAGGACACACTTTCTTGGCCAGAAAGTCCCCCATCTTCACGGCGAGTCTTTGGATTGTCTCGTCGGAAACGCCGAACTTGCGGGCCTCAGCGATCGCCTCTTTTAGGGTGGCTCTCCACGTATCCCAGTATTTGACGAAATCCATGGCACTCAAGCACTGAAATCTTTCCATTTCCAATTCTTCCTGTTTGGGAAATATCACGCTACCGTAACCATAAAAAAATTGGTACATTGACTTCAAGAGATGTCGCCATTCTTAAGTCTTCAGGCAGGCTTTAGTATGGTGGGATGAGAGGGAATGTGGGATGAGCGTCTTTCGACGGAAGCTGGCAGAACACCGGGCTGATTCCCGGGGACGCCGATGGCTCTTTATTCCGTACGACCAACTTTCGGACAGTATCGGCCCCCTTGCTCGGGAAGACCCGAAAACTCTGGGCATCGTCTTGGTGGAAAATCCGTGGAAGGCAGCTCGTCGCCCCTATCACAAACAGAAGCTCGCCCTTATCCTGGCAAATCTCCGGCACTTCGCCCTGGAGCAGGCAGCCCGGGGCGTGGCTGTGCGACACGTGGCAGCACACTGTCCATACCGGACGGCACTGGAGCCCCTCGTTTCTGAGTTAGGAACCATGAGAATGATGGCGCCGGCGGAACGGGAAATGCGTGCCGATCTGCAGCCCCTCGTGGCTGCTGGCGGACTGGAGCTCATTCCTCACGAGGGTTGGATGACCACCCATGACGAATTCAGGGCCGGAGCCGGAGAGGGGTCGCCATGGCGGATGGACGTGTTCTACCGATATGTCCGGCGGAAGAGGAGCATTCTCATGGAGGGCGAAAGGCCCATCGGTGGGAAATACAGCTTTGATCGGGAGAATCGGCTCCCCTGGAGAGGGAATCCAAAACCCCCAGCCCCACCGACCTTCCCCCCCGACCCCGTCAAGGAAGAGGTCGGCAGGCTCATCGAGTCCAAATTCGGCGACCATCCTGGCCACCTGGATCCAAACAATTTGCCCGCTACTGCGACGGATGCCAATGCCCTCTGGTCCTGGGCAAAGCGAGAATGCCTCCCCACATTCGGTCCCTACGAGGATGCGATGTCGGTGCAATCCACAGGCCTCTTCCACACCCGCATCTCATCATTGATCAACATCCATCGCCTCCTTCCGGCCAGGGTGATCGATGATATCCTCCGGCTGGAATTACCTTTGCCCAGCAAGGAGGGCTTTATCCGACAGGTTCTCGGTTGGCGCGAATTCGTTCACCACGTCCATGTGGCCACCGATGGCTTTCGCGAGATTCCGGCTGGGAATCCCCCCGTGGCCTCAACGCCGGGGGATGGCGGCTACAGCCGATGGACGGGAAAGCACTGGACCTCGAGAAAGCTTCGAGGAGATCCCGACGGGGGTGCGCAACCGTCCTTCCTCGGGAGCGACAGGCCGCTTCCCCCTGCATACTGGGGGGAAGAATCGGGTTTCGCGTGCCTTGACCATGTCGTCTCAGATGTCCGGAGGGAAGGGTATAGCCATCACATCACGCGGCTCATGGTTCTGTGTAATCTGGCCACCCTGCTGGATGTTTCCCCTCGCAAGCTTACGGATTGGTTCTGGGCCGCATATACCGACGCG
>CAYFXP010000264.1:0-2885 GCA_964346935.1 uncultured Syntrophobacterales bacterium | reverse complement strand
TACTCAACGTGCCGGGTACACCATCCGATATCGCTACCACGTTTGATGGCTTTCCCCTGGCTCAAAAGGGATTAGCCCGTCGAGCTCTCATGATGTCCATTTTCGGTTCAATAATGGGGGGAATCATAGGGAACACCTTTCTCGCTTTTCTCGCCCCTCCTCTGGCCAGAATATCCCTTCGCCTCGGCCCCCCCGAGTTCTTCTGGCTCTGTATTCTGGGCATAACCATAATGGTGAGTATAACGGGAGAGTCGCTGTGGAAAGGCCTCATCAGCGGGTTCATAGGATTACTGGTGACTACCGTAGGCGTCTCTCCCCTGGGAGGAGAGACGCGTTTTACCTTCGGCCTCCCTCAATTGGCCGGGGGAGTTCCCATTATCGTTGGCCTTATCGGGCTCTACTGCATTCCCCGGGTTCTTGAATTGGCTCAGGAACGGGCGCTGGAAGCTGAGAAGATAGTCATTACCGGCTCTCTCCATGGTGAAATGGCATGGGCGATCCGAAAATGGTTTTCCGGCTTTCAAGGAATAATTTCCTCCCTCATAGGGACCTTTATCGGCGTCTTGCCCGGGGCCGGAGGTAATATTGCCGGAATAATGGCCTACGATCAGGTCAGACGGATGGACAAGCATCCGGAGGAATTCGGAAAGGGAAGAATCGAAGGGGTCCTGGCAGCTGAGACGGCCAACAATGCCGTTATAAGTAGCTCTCTGATTCCTGCATTCACCTTCGGCATTCCCGGCTCCCCTCCGGCAGCCATCATGCTGGGGGCTATTCTGGTACAGGGACTTCGACCTGGCGCAAAGCTCTTCACCGAGCATGCCCTGGATATGTATATCCTCATCGGTGGCTTTTTCTTGGCTAACCTTGCCCTCTTCCTCGTAATCTACATGGAGCCCATTTACTCCAGGATCCTGCGGGTGCCCCGGGAAATCCTCGCCGTTTTCATTGCCGTGATGTCCGTGGTTGGCACCTTTGCCATCAGGGGTAACTTCGCCGACGTCATGGTTATGTGTATGTTAGGGATCGCTATGTACTTTGGCCGCAAACTGGGATTTCCTACGGCTCCAGCTGTATTGGGGATTGTCCTGGGAAGGCTGGCTGAGGAGGGGTTGACGCAGTCGATGATGATAGCCAAAGCCCGCGGAGGGCTCCTGCCTTACTTCTTTGGGCGTCCTATCACCGTTCTTCTCATGATTTTGATCCTGTTTTTCCTCGCCTGGCCCTTCCTGCAGGCGCGGCGGGGGAAGGTCCGGGTTAAAGATGAAGAGGATTAATATCAATCAAAGGCTGGCGGACAAAATCATCTCCGTAGCTCTATTCGTTTTGTGTGCTCTCATTCTCTGGGAAACGAGGGAGTTCAGCGAATATGGGGCTTATTTCCCCTACATCGTGACGCTATTCCTGGCAATATTCAACTTCGTCTATCTCATAAAAAGCTGGACAGTTTCCCCGACGAAAACGGGGAGCGCGGGAAAGGAGCAGCAGGAAATCATTGGGGATTTATCCGGTTTCCTGGTGAGCTTCGTGGGAGTTTTAGCTTACATCTTCATACTTTTCTCCCTGTTGGGATTTGTAGCGGGAAGTATTCTCTTTTGCATCAGCGTAACCTTGGTCATTCAAATTGCCCGAGGAGAGGTGAGTTTCAAGTTGGCGACGTTATCCTCTGCTTCTAGTGGCATATTTACGTTCATGATGTATTACCTTTTCCGACACGTATTCCATATTCACCTGCCATAATCGATATCTGCATCCCTTAAGGCGCTCGGCCTTCATTTCCATCGGCTTTACCGGGCATAAATGCGAACTACCCCATCCTTGAATCGAGGGACAACGGCAGCACTATCTATCTCGGCGCAGGTATCGATGTCCCTTCCCAAGCCGAGGCCTATGAGATGCCGCCCCCACTCGGATCGAAGGAGCATTCCCCGAATATCTCCCTTGTGAACGCCGTATAACATCTGTGTTACAGCCGCTGCATCGCTCTTTTGCAGTCCCCCCGATAGGCCTTCGCTCAACCTATCGACGACCATCCCGGCGCATACGGCATCTCCCAGGGAGAAGACCCCAAAATCCCCGGAACAGGCGATGAGCACATCGCTTTTGAGACTGAGCAACTCATCACAGATCGCCGATACGTTGAGGAAAGCTGCTACGAGGACTTCCCTGGCGCTCCTCAATTCGTGCATCGCCTTTGTTCCATTGCTCGAGGTGAATATGATGTCCTTTCCCCTGACGACCTCTTCCCCATAGTCGTTGGGGGAATTGCCAAGATCAAAGCCCTGAACCCTGACCCCTCTTTTCGCCCCTCCGAGGAGAACTTTTCCCGGCTCGAATTTTTCCGCCAGCTCCCTCGCCCCTTCGATGGTGGTTACGGGTATGAATGAAGAACACCCATTTTTGAGGGCCATAATTGCCGATGATGTCGCCCTCAAGACATCTATGACAACACCGATTTTATTCCCCTTATCCTTGTACTGCACCTCATCAGCGGTGAAAGCCACGTCAACCCTCATTTTCGACCCCCTGAGATTTATGCTATCTTTATGCCACTTATCGCCCCCTCCATAAATATGATCAGTCCCCAACATTTGGCAAGGAAAAATGTTGAGATTCCTGATAAAGGGGAAAAACGAGCTCTGAGCGAGAATTAAGATTTTTGTGTTCTTCAGTTTCATTGCTTCCTGGAGGAAAACCGTTGTCCCTGAGCGAAATCTGCTGGAAGAGTGCGGTCCCCATCGAGGTGCCATTTCGGAACCTGTTGTTGACCGGGTTCCCGGGAGCGAACATTAAAGAATTTTGGGTAACCATTCTTAGCGAAGCGAAACGGTCGCAAATCTAATGTCTGAGCCCGGAGGGCGAGTTTTAGATTTGCAGTGAAGCGA